>JBGPGZ010000028.1:0-17546 GCA_041484175.1 Cyclobacteriaceae bacterium
AGGTTTGCAAACGGAGTAATGCTCTCGACACCATGTTCAAATGCTGTGACCATGCAGGAGGTCGCCCGCAGAATGTCCACGACCACTACGGTGCGGTTGCGTACATCGTACAAGTGCATGAGATCCGGACTGACGCAAACATCGATCGTTTTCATGATAGCAGGGGTCATGCCGAGCAGGTGCCGGCTCTTTCAAATTAGATGAATGGTAGCTTATGCACCTGGGCCTTCAAGTCCTTGTTCCTTATTGAAATAAAAATCACAGTTCCTTGGTTGGAATTTTCGATGGTAACGTAGCCTAATCCAATTCCAATTCCCAAGACCGGTGAAATGGTGCCGGACGTAACCTTTCCTATTATTTTTCCAGTTGCGTCTTTGATTTCATAATCATGACGTGGAATTCCTTTTTCAATCATTTTGAAGCCAACGAGTTTACGCTCCACGCCTTCTTCTTTTTGCAATTTGAGGGCAGCTGAATTTGTAAATTCTTTGGAGAATTTGGTAATCCACCCCAGGCCTGCCTCCATCGGCGAGGTAGTCTCATCGATGTCGTTTCCATACAAACAGAAACCCATCTCAAGACGCAAGGTATCGCGGGCGCCGAGACCAATGGGCTTGATGCCAATCTCTCTCCCTGCTTCGAAGATGGCATTCCAGACTTTTGCCGCCGCTGCTTTAAGAACATAGATTTCAAAACCCCCGGCTCCCGTGTAACCCGTGTTGCTCATGATCACGTCGTGAACACCGGCAAATTCGCCGATCACAAAGTGATAGTATTTGACCGCCAAAAGATCGGCCGTTGTCAGTTTCTGCAAGATCCCCACTGCTTTCGGACCTTGAACGGCAAACAGGCAAATGTCATCGGAGACGTTTTTCATCGCTGCGCCGCCCACATTAAATTTCGAAATCCAATTCCAGTCTTTTTCGATGTTCGAAGCGTTCACTACGAGCATATAGTCGTTGTCTTTGATTTTGTAAACAAGCAAGTCATCGACAATTCCACCAGTTTCGTTTGGCAGGCAGGAATACTGGGCTTGTCCGTTTACGAGTTTGCTCGCATCATTGCTGGTTACGCGTTGGATGAGGTCGAGTGCATTTGGACCCTGTACCGAAAACTCGCCCATGTGAGAAACGTCAAATACGCCGACGCCTTGCCTCACGGCGTGGTGTTCCTCCAGGTCGGAAGAATACCGCACAGGCATCAGGTACCCGGCAAATGGCACCATCTTGGCGCCCAATTTTTCATGGGTGTCGTGGAGGGGTATTTTTTTGATATCCATGGGATAAGAAAATGTCGCCAAAAATAAGAATAGATTTTTGCTGTGCCTAATCCCTCTTAACTTCGGCGATTTCAGGATTTTCCTCGATGAATCTTGAAAAGGCCTTTGAAGAGAGCAAGGTTCGCAATTGATCGACGGAACTTTTGGCATAGTCGCTAAAACCCAGCCGGCCGGCCTGAACAATAAAGGCTTTAAGCAGTTTTACTGAATTGGGATTAAGCTCCAGCGCGTTCACGAGGATTGAGTATGTCTTTAGTTTGTCCGCACTCTTTGGATTTAAGAACTCAAAAGCAGCAATGACGGCATCTTCAAAAAAGGGATTGGCCCCGGCCAGCCAGGTAAATTTTTTTTCTGCATCCTCATTTTTTCCTGCCTGCTCGCTGAGCAGCGCATCAAAATAGATCCTGTCCTGCCGGTACTTGCCGTCATAATGAATTTCAGTATTCATTTGCTGCGTCAGCAATGGCCATTGCTTTTGTTTCGCCAGGAAGCGCAAGTTGAGGTGAAGAATCTCTTCGTACAAACTTGGGTCACGCAGCTGCAGGCCTTTTGTCATCGCCAAAGTCTGCATCGCTAAGCCGGTTTCGTCAGCTTCGTCCCATTTCTTGCTTCTGTCGACGATCGCCCTCGCCCGCAATTCTTGATCGCTGATGATGCTGATAAATGTTTCGAAGCTTTCCTCATCGTCCAACGTGAAACCATGACGGGCGTATTCATACTTTTCTTCATCGTTCAGAAGAAGGGCCTGCTGAGTCGAAACGCTTAATACTTCGATCATTTTTCTTGCGTGCGCTTGAATGACTGAATCGGGAGATCGCTGAAGGCTGTCCCATGCCAGAAAGCCGTTTGTAAAATCTCCCGCCTCTGTGAGGGCCACGGCCCGGTTGAAAAGCGAAGCCGGGTAGTTTTGGCGATTCGCCTCATCAAAAAAATGGATCGCATTTGTATACGCCCCTTGCTCAAGGGCCCACAACCCCAGGACATTATAGTATTTTCCCTGCTGGCCAAGAAATGCGATCTCGCTCATAAGTTGAATCGCCTGGGCTGTACGTCCATCGCGGTAGTACGCGTGGGCAGCGGCTGACAGCAAAAAGGATTTGGCGAATGAGTTGGATGGTCTTCGGGCCAGGCTCACGACGTGGGAAACCAGGGCGGTATCAACATCATCCAGGTGATTTAAGAGATGGTTATTTAATGCGGTGGCGGAATGAACCGTTAATAAGGTGTCGGAACCGGGATCAACATTGATATAAATGGGCTCCTTTTGTAAGGTAGCGAGCGCCAATCCATTGGTCTTCACCCCGGGATTGTCCGGATTCAAAACAGCCATCAAGGAGTCTGCCGGATGCCTCAACCCGAATTTTGCAATTAATCCTATGAGATTGGTTTCTGCTTCCGCTTTTGACACCCGTGAGTTTCTGGCCAGATTGGCCAGCAACAAAGCAGAATCTTTCAGGTTCAGGCGGGCATAAGCAAGGCTCAGGGCATTCTGCAGAAGGCCATTTTTTGGAAAATCCTTTAAGCCCTGGTCCAAAACCAGCGCAGCCTCCAACATGGAATTGTCCCGTTCATAAAGCTCACTTAAATTGAGATAAGCCAAATCCAGGGGGCGCCCGTCCACCAACTGCTGGTACTCCTGTTTTTCTTTTTCATATCCATCTTGTAACGCATCAATTTCGGCAAGAGCATAGTGTGCATGGTAATTTCTCGTGGCATAGAAGATGGACCGCTGATAATAGCCCTTCGCCAGAGACAAGGTATCTCGAGAAAGATAAAGATCACCCATCTCGTTATAATACCCGGCATAGACTTGATTGACTGATACTTTCCAGTTTGAATACGCAAAAAAAGTAAACGTCGCGATCAATCCAGCGAAGCGGAACGTGAAGTAAGGCATGACCGTGGGCTTGTACAATACTTTGTGCACCTGCATATTGCTGGCCAGCATGGAGACAAAATTGGAAATGATGTACGCCACAAAAACAATTCCATAACCGAGGTGACTGTATAGAACGGCGTCTTGCAGGATTTGAATCGCAGGATCATTGGCAGTCGCCAGGAAATACCCGACCGTGCCAAAACAGATTCCAGCAAGGGCCATATAAAGAAAGACCCCGAACGGATTGGCTGGGATGATCGAGGCGTACAGAGGTTCACGCTGGCGAAAGCCCCATAAGCCGAGGATGCCTGATATTGTAAGCAATAAGAAAAGACTGAACGGAAAGAAATCCCATTCGATCAAGTGTTTCTTATCTGCATAAATGAGTCCCAGATTGACCAGATAGATGGCGCTTATGATAAGAAAATGGCGAAGACTCTTGGTTTGTTTCGTCCCGCGGGTGACAACATAAACGAACGTTGCAAGGATCTCGTGCGCTACGGTAAAAATGAACAGAATGCTAAAGACAGTGCCGGCAATTAGTGCGTTGGCCGGAAGGTAGGAGAGCGGAAGATTTGCACGGGCAAAGAGAACAAGTCCCACGCCGGTTGCCAGGGTGATTACCAAAAAGGCCGCCATTCTTGTTGCAAAATGAGTTGCCGGACGAACGTATTTGAAATAATATCCCGACAGCCCAAAGATCAACAAGACGATAACTGAGGGAATTTTGTTTGTCAAACCAAACACCTGCAATGACTCAAGCCGAAGGCTGATGATTAACAGAATAAATAGCCCCATTCCCAGGGAAAACCAAAACCTGGTTAATGTTGTGATAATTGTGAGGAGTATGACGGTGCCGGAGAGGAGCAGGCCAAGAAAGAAATAGGGGGCGATCCCGTTGGGGTGCAACGGACCTCCGAGAACACGTTCGAAGATCAGATAATTCTCTGAAGTAACGGTCAGCTGCGTTATGCCTATTCGGAAAGTTTGAACGGGAACATTCTGCGCTTCCAGAAGTTGGAAATGTGCCTTTGTAAAAACGGGTTCCGGGGAGCGGAAATCTGAAATCCACAGAAAGGCTTGTGCCAGTGCAAGAAGAGCGACACATGACCAAAAAAGACGCTGGTAAACCAGGGGCCAGGATTTCCAAAAAGCGATTGTATCCATAGGGAGCTGCGGGAGCTGCAGGCTAGAAGAATGAAATTTCTCTTATTGACAGCCAACGAAAATCCAGGCTACTCAAGTACTTTTGGCACGCGGAAATAGTCAGCATCTTTCTTGGGAGCGTTTTGCAGGGCGCGTTCGTGGCTGAGATGTGGCTTCACTTCATCTTCACGCAGCACATTTACCTCATGGCTCATCGTCGTGAGCGGCTCTATCCCATCCGTGTCCACTTCATTGAGCTTCTCCACAAAGGCAATGATGCCATTCAAATCTTTCAGCATCTTCTCTGTGTCCTTCTCGTCAAACTCCAATCGCGCGAGGTGGGCGATCTTATTCAGGGTCTCCTTGTTGATTTTCATGTTTTCTCAATTCTGCGGCAATTATTTCACTCACCTTTTTTTTTAACAGGTCCGTATCACTCAAATTCATCCCTTGCGTTTCCAGGGGTTCGTGGAAGATCAATTTAATCGCCCCCCGGTGAAGCAGCAGGTCCTTTGCATCAGGTAAAATTATCCAATTGTGGGGAATGGTGACAGGAACAACGGGGATTTGTTTTTCAATGGCCGCCCGGAATGCCCCGTCCTTAAACGGACCGATGTGCGGCGGGTGTTTTGTTATGATGCCACCTTCTGGAAAAATTACAAGGCTCTTTCCCTCATCCAGCGCCTCCAGTGACCGCATCAAGGTGTTGAACTTGCTTTTCAGACTGGCCCTGTTAACCGTGATGTGGAGCTTGCGGTACATAAAGCCGAACAAAGGAATTGTTTCCATTTCACTTTTACCGACGAAGATGGTGTTGATCGGATTGAGCCCCATGGTGGGAATGTCGAGGTAAGAGAAATGGTTGGGGCAAAAAATGTATTGTCTTCGCGGATCGAGTTTTGCCCGGCACTCAACCCGGTAAGGAAGAAAAACCAGGATGAATAATGATTTCGCCCACCAGCGGTTTAGTATTCCAATCCATGAAAACTGCTTTGGAAAAGTAATTGGAATAAACAGAAAGGGAAGCAAAAAGAGAAACACAATGGAAAAGACGAGGAAGCCATAAGCGGTATGGAGTCTTCGCAGTATTTTCATAAGCTTAAAGTAGTAAGTTTATTTGTTTAAATTAGGAAAATGAGTGCCAGCCGGCATTTTCTCCTTTTTATTTTCTCCCTTTCTTGGCTTTCTTCGGTGGCACAGCCCACAGAAGGCGTGGTGGAATGGGCACTGTTATACTACATGCCGTACGACAATAATCTTTCGCCCTTTGCAGACTCTGTCCAGCAAATGATCCGCAATGCAATCAGGAGTCCGGATGTAATTGCGACGATCCTCCGGGACGATGCCCAAACTACCGGCATCCGGCACATCCTGATCAAACAGGGTAGCGAGCAATCCTTTTCCGTTAATGGCGAAACTTCTGCTGTTACGTCAACACTCCGTCATTATTTGCAATGGATTCATGAAACCGTAAAAGCGCGTCACTATGCCTTTATTTTTCTTGATCACGGAGGATCGATCAATGAACTCTGTCTAGATGAGTTTCCACAAGCAAAGTTTTTGGCGGTCGACAGTGTAAATCGTGCCCTGCTGGACTTTACATCGCTCAAACAAAAGCCCCTCGACTTATTGTTTCTCCAGGTTTGTGCGAAGGGCTCCATTGAGCCGCTTTATGAACTCCGGCATTGTGCGAGTTTGACGATGGCTTCACAACCGGTGTTGGGCGCGCCCAATTATTATTATCACGCCCTCGCAGCCCTTGCTTCCGGCAGCGATGGCAGGGATCTCGCCAATATGATTGCGGAAGGCGAACGCGAAGACATGTTTTATTCACTTTCGTTGATCAACAACAGTGCGCTTGATCATTTTAAGATCAAGTTCGACCGGTTAATCAAGGAACTTGAGAAGTCCATCATCATACTCGATCCCGTGAAATTGAAAATTGTTGAGTATGCCCAAACTTCATACTGGGACATCCGGTCTTTCTTGCAAAGCCTGGAGCTTGCGCCTGAGTATTCGTTACTTAGGGAGTCTTTACTAAATGAGTTGGAAAACAAAGTGATCCTTTTTCATAAAATAAATCCCATGGATCCGAGGATGAGCGATTATTGCGGGCTTTCACTGTTAGCGCCCTTGAAGAAGAACTATGATGACAACGACCTTCGGTTTTCGTTTTTGAAGGAGTCGCCATTACTGAAATTGCCAGGTAGGCTCCGTCAAAGGACCTATTGAGCGCGATCAATTTTTTGTTTCAATGCGGCACCTTTCATTTTTTAAAATTGATTCAGCGCGTGCCACTTCAATTTTTGATTTGGCATCGTCCATTTCTTCTTTCACCTTACTGCGAATCTCTTTCATTCGCATCGCTTCGATAAAACGCTTTACATCTTCGCTGTTTTCCAAAATGAGTTCCGGGACCAGGGCAGGTTTGTCGTCGTCGCCCTTCGCCACCATGGTAAAGAAGGAGGAGTTGGTATGCTTGATGATCCCCGACTTTACATTCTGGGCCTCTACCCGGATGCCTACAATGATCGAAGTTTTGCCAACATAATTTACCGAAGCAAGAAGAGATACCAACTCACCGACTTCCACCGGTTGCAAAAATTCAACGCGGTCGACGGACACCGTTACACAATAGGTGCCTGCATGTTTGCTGGCGCATGCATAGGCGACCTTGTCCATCAGTGAAAGCAAAATTCCACCGTGGATCTTGCCTCCGAAATTCGCATACGAGGGGATCATCAGTTCGGTAATGGTCGTTTGGGATTGTCGAACCGGTCTGGCAAAATCAGTCATTGGAGGTATGATTTGGTACGAAATGCGAATTTCTTTTAATTCTGGTAAAAGATAGAAAAAAAGACTTATGTGGATACCGTACGGTAGGAAGAATTCAGGAGTTTTCTGCTCTGGGATCGAAAACGCAGAAACATGGCAATGGCTGTCAAGGTCAGTCCGGTAAGCAGACCTAACCAGATGCCTTTTGCTCCCAGCCCCGCCTTGAATCCCAGCCAGTATCCGAGAGGCAACCCGATGATCCAGTACGACACGAAAATAAAAATGGAAGGTACTTTCACATCGCGTAAGCCGCGCAGGGCCCCGGCGCAGACGACCTGCGCCCCATCCGACAATTGAAAAAAACCGGCGATAACAATCAAGGGTGCTGCAATCACAATCACATCCGGATCACTGATGTAAAGGGAAGGCAAGAAGTTTCGCCCCACAATAAAGAGAAAACCCCAAATCGTCATAAAGCTGAGCGCCATCAGCAGCAAGGTATAGGCAACGGCCCGAAGCGTTTTGATATCGCGTTTCCCCAGCTCATTGCTCACGCGAATTGTCGCAGCCGCGGCAAGGCCGGATGTGGTCATGTAACTGAGGGTAGCCAGGTTGATGGCAATCTGATGTGCGGCAAGCGCCTTTGTGCCGAGCCAACCCATCATCACCGCGGAAAAATCAAAGGCAGCCACCTCAAAAATAAATTGAATGCCGGCAGGAATTCCAATGTGCAGCATTTTGACGAAGCGTTGTCTTGAATATCCGCCGATGGAAAACCCACCCCTGAATTTTCTAAATGCCCTGGCATGGTAAAGGTAGATGAAGATACTTCCGGCCATAAAGCAACGGGAAATCAATGTTGCCCAACCGGCACCGTTCAATCCCATGGCCGGCACACCCAGGTGGCCATAAATGAAAATGTAATTCAATCCGACGTGCAGAACGTTGCTTGCAATCATCACGGTCATGGCAATGCGCGTATGAGAAAGCCCTTCCGAAAACTGACGAAAGGTCTGAAAAACAAGCGCCGGGATAATCGAATACGTGATGATCCTGAGATAAGGAACAGCCAGGCTGACAACCTCTTCCGGCTGGCCGATATGGTAGAGCAAGTTGCTTGCTACCAGGACCGACATGACCAAAATCAAACTGTTCACCAGGTTGATGGCCAACCCATGGCGCAGTGTGTGGATGATGTCGATGTCATTTTTTTCAGCTTGAGCAGACGCCACCAGTGGCGTGATCGCATAGGATACGCCAATTCCGAAAAGGAGAAGCACATTAAATACGACATTCCCCAGGGAAGCGGCAGCCAGTGGCCCCGCGCCAACATGGCCGACCATGACATTGTCCGTAATGCCCATGATCACGTGACCCAACTGGCTAAGCATGACTGGGTAGGCGAGGTGAAAGCTTTGTCGAATGTGAGACGTGTAGTCCATAGTCTTGAGTCCGGAGTCCTGAGTCTTGAGTCGTGGGTCTTTAGTCCTGTGTCCTAGCCATAGTCTTGAGTCCTAAGTCTTCAGTCCCGAGACTTGAGACTTGAGACCTGAGTGCCTGCCCCTTTTGCCCTGAAAAGGCTTCATCTTTTAGTCCTGAGTCGTGGGTCTTTAGTCTTTAGTCCGGAGTCTTTAGTCCTGAGACTTGAGACCTGAGACTTGAAACCTGAGACCTGAAACTTGTGCCTGCCCTTTTTGCCCTGAAGGGGCTTCATCTTTTAGCACAGGGCAACGCCCTGTGTCGCGTCAATTCCATATTCCCTTGCCCTGAAAGGGCTTCATCGGATAACACGAAATGCCGCCATGAAAACGACCCGTCAAGGATTAAACCCTTTCAGGGTATTGCTCTTAGGCGTTTTCTTTCATCACAGGGCGTTGCCCTGTGCTAATTGATTCAACCCTTTCAGGGTTGGCTTAGTCATTTGTTTTATGATGTGCATTGTTGGTTTGAGTGCCTGATACTTGAACCTAAGACTCAAGACTAATAACTCAAGACTAGCGACTAGATCTTGAGCATCCTAGCCACTTTCAAGATTCCCATCACGCTAAGGCCGTCGGTAATTTTTCCGGACTCGACCATGGTGAGCGCTTGTTTGAATGGAAGGTTCCAAACCTTCATGTCGGCTTCCGTGGCCTCCTGCCTCGATGGCCCCTCTACAAGGTCCCTCGCCAGGAAAATATACCCCACCTCATCCGAAACAGAATTGGAAAGGTGGGTTTTGATGATTTGAGTCCACTTTTTTGCCGTCAATCCTGTTTCTTCTTTCAGTTCGCGCCGGGCTGATTGTAAAATATTTTTTCCCATTAGGCCGCCCCCTTCCGGAATCTCCCATGACCATTCGTCGAGCGTATAGCGATGTTGGCCCACGAGCCATGTGTTCAGCTTTTTGTCCAGGGGAATAATACCAATGGCGATGTTCTTAAAATGTACCTTACCATAAATACCTTTGCCTCCGGCCGGGTTAATGACCTGGTGCTCCACCACCTTGATCCACGGGTTTTCATAAATATCCTTTTGTGATAAGGTGGTCCAGGGATTTCGTTTTGGATTGTTCAACGACAACAGGATTTAAGGTTGAATGACCAAGATTAAGGTTTTGAAGCGAATTTGCAACAATGACGAAAACAACTTTGAACTTTAGACTTTAAACTTCAAACTTTGGGAAATGCTGCTCTCCTCGTTTACGCCTGATCTTATTGAAGCCGGTTGTGATGAAGTCGGTAGGGGGTGTCTCGCCGGACCGGTGGTAGCGGCCGCAGTGATCCTTCCTAAAAACTATCAACACGAGGGGCTTAACGATTCCAAGCAATTGACCAGGGAGGAGCGCGAACTCCTGCGGATCGACATCCAGCGCGATGCGATTTGCTGGGCGGTTGCGGAAGTGGACAATAACGAGATTGACCAGATCAATATCCTCAACGCATCGTTTAAGGCCATGCACGTTGCCCTTGGTCAATTGCAATTACGGCCGGAGCTTTTATTGATTGACGGTAACCGGTTTAAGCCCTATGGCGAGATCAATTTTGAATGTGTGGTCAAGGGAGATGCCACTTACTTATCGATTGCGGCAGCCTCCGTGCTTGCCAAGACCTATCGTGATGCGTTGATGAGGCAATTGTCGCAGAAATTTCCCGGCTATGGTTGGGAAACCAACGTGGGCTATGCAACCACGGAACACCGCGATGGAATCAGAGGCCTGGGGATTACACCCTATCACCGGCGGACTTTCCAACTATTGCCATCCCAACTGGAACTATTTGAAGATTCAAAAGTCTGATTCCCTTCATGTGCCTTATTTTATTTTCGGTTAACGATCACCCCACCTACAAACTTATCGTCGCAGCGAATCGCGATGAGTTTTACGACCGGAAGACAGCCGCAGCCGTATATTGGGACGATCACCGGGATGTGCTTGGAGGTCGTGACCTGGTGGCGAAGGGTACATGGATGGCCATGACAAAACAGGGAAAAATCGGAATGGTGACCAACTACCGTGACCCCGGAAATATAAATCCGGATGCACCCTCGCGCGGAAAACTGATTTCGAACTATCTCATTGGCGACGTCCATTCTGAAGCTTACTTGAAAACCATCGAACCCGACGCCAAAGTCTACAATGGCTTCAACCTAGTCATCGGAAATCAGGATTCGTTATTTTATTATTCAAACTATCGCCCGGGGATTCAAAAAATTGAAAGTGGATTTCATGGACTGAGCAATCATTTGTTGGACACACCCTGGCCGAAAGTAGTGCGCGGTAAGGAGAAATTGGCCCCGATCCTTCTCAACCAACGGATTGACCCCGAAGACATATTGACGGTCATGTACGACGATGCTCGCGCTCCGGACAAGAAGTTGCCTGAAACAGGTGTAGGACTTGAACTCGAAAGAGCCCTTTCCCCGATCTTCATCAAGACGCCGAACTATGGCTCCCGCTGTTCAACCGTGGTGTTGGTGGATCAAGAGAATCATGCCAGCTTTACGGAACGACGCTATGATTTGAAAACATTTGATCACTCGACAAGTAGTTTTCAGTTCACTATTGACACTTGAGATCCATGAGTAGAAGCAAAAGGGACATTACCCCGCTCACGCTCAAAGTCATCCGTTGGAGTTGCAGAAAGTCTATGCGGGCGCTGCTTTGCACAAAACCAGGGGTCTTGGGCACAACCGGATCCTAAAAGATGAGACGGTGCTCGAGGCTTGTTTGAATTTTATTCTGGACAAGCCACTGTAACCTTAAAACAACCGGAACGTCATTACCGCAATAGGGTCGCTGGTATTTTAAGGTATTTTTATCCGGCCAGGTTGAATTTTGTCATTTTTGAAGCAAATTTGAAACTAAATGGCCCATCAGCAGTTCAAGCATAAAGAACTTTTTCCGTATTTGACGATATCCTGATAAGCGTAAATCGACAAGGAATGCCCAAAATCATTGAAACCCACAACATTTCCCGTGTTTATAAAATGGGAAACAACATCGTGAACGCGCTGCAATCCATTTCCATCGATATCGATAAGGGAGAGTATGTCGCATTTATGGGGCCTTCGGGTTCAGGAAAATCAACCCTGATGAATATTGTGGGTTGCCTTGACACCCCCACGGCGGGCACGTACATGCTCAACAATCATATGGTGAGCGAGATGACTGAAAATGAATTGGCGGAAGTCCGGAATAAAGAAATCGGGTTTGTGTTTCAGACCTTCAACCTCTTGCCTCGTGCATCTGCACTGGAAAATGTCGGTCTGCCGCTGATCTACGCAGGATACGGCAAGAGCGACCGGCACGACATGGCAATGGCCGCCCTCGAGAGTGTCAGCCTTTCCGATCGCTGGCATCACAAACCGAATGAACTCTCAGGAGGTCAGCGCCAACGGGTAGCCATTGCGCGTGCATTAGTGAACAACCCTTCCATTATCCTTGCCGATGAGCCGACCGGTAACCTTGACTCCAAGACATCCTACGACATCATGGGTCTCTTCCAGGAACTTCACGACAAAGGAAATACCATCATCATGGTGACGCACGAAGATGACATTGCTCACTATGCACACCGGATTGTCCGTATGATGGACGGTCTGGTCGAGTGGGACCACAGGAATGAAAAAATCAACCGGAGCCAGGCGGTAACTGCACAGTAGCTGGTCATTGGTCATTAGTAATTGGTCATTGGTCAATGCATTTCCTAATGACCAATGGCTAATGACGAGTGACTAGTAACCAGATAAGGCTTATGAAGATATACACCAAAACCGGAGACCAGGGCACGACTTCTTTATTGGGAGGGAAACGGGTTTCCAAGGGTGATCTGAGAATAGATTCTTATGGAACCGTTGATGAACTGAATTCCTATATCGGCCTGCTGCGTGATCAGGAGGTAAATCAAAAAAGAAAAGCAGTATTGGTTGAAATCCAGGACAGGCTATTTACAATGGGCTCCATCCTGGCGACAGAACCTGGCCACGCAAGTGCAAAAATTCCGGAACTAAAGGAAGAAGACATGCTCTTCCTGGAAAAAGAAATTGACCTCATGGAAGCTGAGTTACCGCCCCTGCGGCTTTTTATTTTGCCGGGAGGGCATCCCTCCGTTTCCATGGGTCACATCGCCCGCACCGTTTGCCGCAGGGCTGAGCGATTGATTGTTTCTCTTGCTCAACAGGAAAAAGTTGATCCCCTGACGATCAAATATCTCAACCGCCTTGCTGATTATCTCTTTGTCCTTTGCCGGAAAATGTCACGGGAGTTGGGGGCCGAAGAGACGCCATGGAAGCCACGATCAGGATGATCAGGATTGATCAGGATGGTCAGGGATTGATCAGGATGGTCAGGATTTAAGGATTTATAGGATTGAAAGCCGATTCTGACTCCTAACTTCTGACTTCCCCCCTCTGTAGGTCGAAAACTAACAATTGTTAGGGCAGCCCTAAAATATCTATTAACTTGCGACCGTTTTAGGGAGCAAACAGTTTCCGAAGTATGGTAGAAACACAAAAAATAGACATTCACAAGATTTCCAAGTCAAGGATAAACGATGTTGATTTTAGTAACCTGCCGTTTGGGAAGGTCTTTGCGGATCATATGTTTCTTGCCGATTATCGCTCGGGAGATTGGCAGAATTTAAGGGTCCTTCCCTTTGGCTACATTCCCATGAGTCCTGCAACTCCGGCAATTCATTACGGGCAATCAATTTTTGAAGGATTGAAAGCGCACCCTGGGCCCGACGGAGAAGTTCTCCTATTCCGGCCGCAGGCTAACTTGCACCGCATGAATAAGTCTGCCAGCCGGATGTGCATGCCTGCAGTGCCGGAAGAAATTTTTATGGAAGGTATTCTCTCCCTGCTTGATCTGGATAAACCATGGATACCGACGATGGAAGGCGGCTCCTTGTATATCCGTCCTTTCATGTTTTCGGCGGACGAATTCATTGGCATCAGGCCATCGCAGGATTTTACCTTTATGGTTATCAACTGTGCGGTCGGCCCCTACTACGCTGCTCCCGTAAAGGTGAAAATTGAGACTCATTATTCACGGGCCATCGAAGGAGGGACGGGTTCTGCAAAGGCCGGAGGCAATTATGGAGGAGCTATCTACCCCTCCAAGTTGGCCATGGAACAAGGTTATCAGCAATTGATCTGGACGGATGGAAAAACGCATCAATATGTAGAGGAATCAGGAACGATGAATGTGATGTTTTTGATTGATGAAACACTGGTCACCCCGGCGCTGAGCGATACGATCCTGCATGGTATCACCCGCGACAGCGTACTCAAGTTGGCACGTCATTGGGGGATGAAGGTGGAGGAACGAAGGCTTTCGGTGAGGGAGTTGGTGGATGGACTGAAGGAGGGCAAGGTGAAGGAGGCTTTTGGGGTCGGCACGGCTGCTACCATTGCGCACATCGAACTCATTGGCTATGAAGGAGAAGACTACAATTTACCTCCTGCGGGAAAAAGGGAATTTTCAAATAAAGTTTTTCATGAGCTGGAAGGTATCAAACGAGGAAAGATGCCGGATCCTTTCGGATGGATTTATAAAGTGTAAATTCAAGGAGTAAAAATCGGAAGGGCGGATGGCTGGTCCGCTTTTTTTGTGTTTAATTTGGTTGGATATTCTGTTCATGAAATTAAAAATAGCGCTGATCCCTTTGCTCTTAGCAGCTGCTCTAATTTCATCGGGACAGAATCAGCTTGTCCTTCTTAAGAGAGAAAGGATCCTGGCCCGCTTTACTTACGGGGATAACTTTACCTATAGGCTTAAAAAAGCCAGGGAATTCGAGACCAGCTTTATCACGGAAGTAAGGGAGTTCTCAGTAGTTACCTTTAACGATACGATTCCATTTTCCTCCATTGAGAGGGTCAGCTTGAAAGGGCACAGTCACAGAAGGTTTTCGACGTTAAGCAAGTTTCTAATAACGGCGGGTATCGCTTACTTTGCAATCGACGAATTCAATAATACGGTGGTGCATGGGCAGAAACCCGATCTGGATCCGTCGGTCTGGAAGCCTTCGATGGTCCTGGTAGGCGCCGGTTATGCGTTGAAACTTTTTCGAAAAAGTTCACAGCGAATACGATTCCCGGTTAGTCTGATCGCAGCTGAGCGAGGTTCCCGTTTTTATTTGTATGACCAATAATGCCGTAATCATAAATCCACGGCCCCCATGGTAAATCCATGGATTCAATTACCTTTGCTGCCTAAATTTCTACGCTATGACAACTGACCAGTTGAAAGACTTGAAGGCCCGTGTGGCTGCCTTGAGGAGGTATCTTTGACTACGATCGCAAGGTCGCTGAAGTAAAAGACGAAGAACTCATCACCCATCAGGCCGATTTTTGGAACAACCCCAAGCAAGCCGAAATTATTCTTAAGAATGTCCGTGCCAAGAAAGTTTGGACGGACGCTTTTGATAAGGTACACAAACAGGTGGAGGATCTGGTTGTGCTCAATGAATTTCATGAATCAGGGGACGTGGGTGATGATGAGTTGGAGACAGAATACAAGAAAGTCTTTAAATCCGTAGAAGAGCTCGAGTTCAAGAAAATGCTGAGCAAGGAGGAAGACCAGCTTAGCGCGATGGTGGAGATCAACCCCGGAGCAGGCGGAACCGAAAGCCAGGATTGGGCCGATATGCTCAACCGCATGTACATCATGTGGGGAGAAAAAAACGGGTACCACGTAACGCAGGTGAACTACCAATCCGGAGAGGTAGCCGGCATCAAGTCAGCGACACTCGAAATTGACGGCGACTTTGCCTATGGCAAGTTGAAATCGGAAATCGGCGTTCACAGGCTGGTGCGCATTTCTCCTTTTGATTCCAATCAACGCAGGCACACATCGTTTGCTTCGGTGTTTGTTTATCCTGTCGTGGATGATTCGATCAATATTGAAATAAATCCTGCCGATGTTGAAATTCAAACATCCCGTTCGGGCGGCGCCGGCGGCCAGAATGTTAATAAGGTGGAAACAAAAGTTCAGCTCACGCACAAGCCTACCGGAATTGTTATTGTTTGTCAGGTCGAGCGCTCTCAGCATGCTAACCGCGAGAAAGCAATGCAAATGTTAAAATCCAAGTTGTATCAGGTAGAAATAGAGAAGCGCAATGCAGCGCGCGATAAGATTGAGGCCACGAAAATGAAAATAGATTTTGGTTCTCAAATACGCAACTACGTTTTGCATCCTTACAAGCTGGTGAAAGATGCTCGCACGGGTGTAGAGCGGCACGACGCCCAGTCCGTGCTGGATGGTGACCTCGATGATTTTATCAAGGCATTTTTGCTGGGAGCTCAGGAGACGGTCCAGACATCATGAATGAGGTAACCGTCCCGGCAAAGATCTATACCACTCAATTTTGGTTGCTTTGTCTCAGTTCACTGCTCTTTTATGCCAGTTTCAACATGATCATTCCCGAACTGCCGGCCTATCTTACTTCGCTGGGTGGAGCTGAGTACAAGGGACTGATCATCTCGCTTTTCACACTCACCGCGATGATCTCACGCCCATTCAGCGGCAAGCTGGCCGACAAAATCGGCAGGGTGCCGGTGATGATGTTTGGAGCCGTCGTCTGTTTTGTTTGCAGCCTCATTTACCCCATCCTCGCCTCGGTGTCGGGATTTTTGCTGCTCCGTTTGGTGCACGGATTTTCGACGGGATTTTCCCCTACCGGGCTAAGCGCTTATCTCTCCGACATTATTCCTTCGAACAAGAGAGGCGAAGCCATGGGTCTGATGGGAACCGCAGGTTCGATTGGAATGGCGGCGGGTCCTGCTGTGGGTGGAGCGATTGCCAATAACGCAGGACTCGATGCCATGTTCTACTGTTCATCTCTTTTTGCGATCGTCTCAATCGCCATTCTATTGGGCATCAAAGAAACATTGCAACAACGGCATCGATTTTCTCCAATCCTGCTAAAGGTGCGGAAGAAAGATTTGTTTGAACCCCTCGTAATAGCGCCTTGTATTGTAATGGCCTTGGCCGCTTATGCTTATGGAGCGGTGTACACCATCATTCCTGATTTCGGTCAATTTGTGGGGATAAGAAATAAGGGATTGCTTTTCACTTTTCTCACGATCGCATCCCTGTTGGTTCGTCTCCTGGCCGGCAAAGCATCCGACCATTATGGGAGGGTAGCAGTATTAAAGGTTACTACCGTCGTGATCGTCCTTTCAATGATCATCATCGGATTTGCCGACACACCCTTGATGCTGATCGCGGGAGTCACTTGCTATGGTTTTGCCCAGGGATCCACCTCACCGACTTTACTCGCCTGGGCGACCGATTTGAGTGATGAGCAACACAAAGGGCGCGGAATTGGATCGCTCTATATTTCCATGGAGTTTGGAATTGGCATCGGTGCGCTGACCTCCGGATTGTTGTATGCAAACAAGGCTTCCCATTTTTTGATGGTATTTGCTGCATGTGCTTTCTTAAGCGCGGCCGCTTTTGTTTATTTATGGATTGCGCCTTCTTTTTCAAGATCTACTTAATCGGTATTGTGAACTTTAAACTTGAGACTTGAGACATTGGACTTGAGACTACGAATGAAAAGACCCTGGTTCTTAATTCTCTTCTTCTTGTCGGGCGCATCCTGCCTGATTGCGATGGGTCTTGACCAAAGAACCTTTGAGATTTTCGTAAAGCCCTTGATCGTCCTGTCACTGATCGGACAATATGTGGCCAATACCGCAGTTCGGTCGCCTGTCTTTATACTTGCTCTTTTCTTTTGCTGGGTGGGTGACGTCCTGTTACTCTTTCAAGCGGAAGCTGAATATTTTTTTCTGCTGGGTCTTCTATCATTTCTGATCGCCCATGTCTTCTATATATTGAGCTACCGGAAACATCAATGGAAGGATTCCGCCGGAGAAATTACCGGGACGCAAAAAGTACGCCTTACTTTTCCGGTGGTATTGGCAGGCACGGGATTAGTGGTGATCCTTTTTCCCTACCTTGGCGAAATGAAAATACCGGTGATG
>JBGPGZ010000029.1:0-17434 GCA_041484175.1 Cyclobacteriaceae bacterium
CCATTTTATAAAGGAGAAGTGGATTATGGCGACCGGGCTGAGCATTGCTGGAATGGCGATCATGAAAACCCCAACTACATTTCGCGATTGCGCTATAACACGATGTACTTGCCCCGGATTTTAAAACGCATATCAGAAAGCGCGCCAAAGGGAGCAGATACGAAGAGCTGGAAATATTAACATAAGTAAAGTTTATTGTTGCACGCAATTTGCATTTGGTCAACCTCATAATAATATAATTCTATGGCGCACATCAATTTACCAGAGGGCCTTCCTGGGATCCGCGGACCAATGGCCTTTCGCCCGGAGACCGCTAAGCCGCTTAATGAATTGGCGGAAGCTTTATTGAGAAGTGACAATTCCCTTACTCGCGGAGAGCGTGAATTGATGGCGACCTATGTGTCGGCATTGAACGACTGCTTCTTTTGTCAGAACGCGCACGGCGGTATTGCCCAACACTATTTGCAATGCGACATGCCTTTCATTGATCGGGTGAAGAGTGATTATCAATCGACCCCTCTATCGGATAAACTGAAAGCACTATTGTCCATCGCCGCAAGCGTCCAGAAAGGAGGCAAAAATGTAACTCCCGCACAAATTGAGAAAGCACGTGATTGCGGGGCCACCGACCGGGAAATACACGATACGGTGCTGATTGCGGCCGCCTTTTGCATGTTTAACCGGTACGTGGATGGACTCGGGACCTGGGCACCGGACGACCGCGAGATGTATGTGCGCCGCGGAAAACAGCGCGCCGAAGAGGGATACCTGAATTTTGATCTCTACAAATAGCGCTTACGGGGAAGTAAGCGCCGGAATTATTTTGCCTTTCTCTCCCATCTGTTCATGATTTCTGTGTACTCCCGGGCGCGGGTGGGTTCAAGTTTTGCCAACTGCCTGTAACTGTCAAGCAACGAGCTGTCTTGCGCAAGCGATTCCTTGTAAAGTGCGATAGCCCGCGATGGGTCGTTTTCATAAAGAGACGCCATCAACTGCAAAAATCCTCCACTTCGAATGCCATTTTCGTAAGCACGCTCCAGACACACTTTGGCGGAATCAATATTGTGAAGATTAAAGTACGTATCCCCCAAAAGCCAAAATGCCTCGCCATAATTCGGATGTTGACTGATACAACGCAAGAGAATGGGAATGGGCCGGTTGTAGTCCTGGCGCGAATAGTAGGCAAGTGCCTTATCATATTGGGCATATTGATTCGTCGGATCCAACGTCAGGACGCGGTTATAATAGAACAAGGCCGAATCATATTGTCCCTGATTTAGCAAATCGTTACCACGCGTGGTAAGTAAATCAATATCGTTTGATTCAGTCGTGCTAGTGGGTTGACTTTCAGAATTGTCTTCTTCATTTTTTTCTGACGGCCCCTCATGATTGGATGAGGCTGTTACAACCAATCGTGCGACAATCGCAAGGACTACCAGCGCCACCATGATCGGCAAGAAGGTCTTCATCCTGCTTTTCATGATTTCCGGGACTGCGGAGGGCCTTGAAGAATCGGCCTGTTTTCTTTTCTCCCCGGCCTGGTGGACCTCCCTGGGATTTGCTTGCCAATGATAAAGTAGTGCCAGGAATCCGGAGTAGGTCGCTGCGCCTAAGAAGATCCAAACAAAAAACGCATCAACCGACCAAAACAGGGCCAGTAGAAAAATGAAAATGACAGCGGCTCTTGTGGCTCGTTTGGCTTTTCGCTGAAGCAAACCAGCAACTCTTTCTTGTTCGGAGTCCATCCTACCTCAAGTTGCAAAAAACTTTCGAATTCGCTTTACTTGACCTACCCTGACTTTGATCATTTTCTGAAGACTTAGGAACGTTTTCTTTGCATTTGGTCGTTGTATCACAATTACACAATCATTTGATGATAAAATACACCGGTCTTGCAGTTCTAGTAGTGTTCCTAATGACAAATGCTTGCCGGCACGATCCGGTAGTGCCTTCAACGCCGGAAATATCCTTCAAAAATGATATCTCCCCCATCGTGATCGGAAATTGTGGCCAATCCGGTTGTCATGACGGTAGGCGTGAGGGGTTTTCGCTTCAAAATTATCAAGAAATTATTGGCCACATCAAACCCGGCAAGCCTTACAAAAGCAACTTGTTTGCGGTCATCGCGACCAATGGGCCCAATGTTATGCCACCGAATAGTCCGTTGCCCGACGAACAAGTGAAATTGGTATACCTATGGATCCTGCAAGGCGCCCAAGACAACTGATTATGAAAGGGCTATTTCTATTCGCTGCTGCCGGTGCGACGCTCTTGCTGCCGATTTCCTGCTATTACGATCGTTTTGAAGCCCTTCATCCATTGGCTGGTTATGTCAATGCGTGTGACCCTGCCCTGGACTCTACTTACACGTCAACGATTCGATATATCATGGCCAACGGTTGCACTTCTTGCCACAATAGTCAGTCGCCGCAGGGAAATATAAATCTCGACAACTATGAGAGTGTGAAGGGATTTGCGGAATCCGGAAGATTGCTCGGTGCCATTGAACACCAAACCGGATTTAAAGCGATGCCGCCGGCAGCCAAAATGAAGGACTGTGAAATAGAAAAAATTCATTCCTGGATTGAAAACGGACTAAAAGAATAATTGTATGACTCGCAACAAAATTTATGGGGTGTTTTTTATTTTGTTCATGAATGTTTCGTTCGTCAATGCCCAAGAAGACCTTATGGCCGAACTCAACAAAATGATACCTAAAGACCATGGGGTTACTTATGCCTCTTTCAAAGGTACAAGGCTTGTCAATCTCCATACTGTTGAAATTCAGGGAAGAGGGACGCTCGAATTTCGCATTGCCCATCGTTTTGGGGATTTCTCCTCAGGGGCGAATAATTTTTGGGGATTAGACGGTCCGGCCACCATTCAGTTTCATCTTGATTATGCGATCAGCGATCGCTTGATGGTGGGTATTGGACGTGCTTCCTATAATAAGATGTTTGACGTGTTTGCCAAATACAAATGGCTGCGACAAACAACCGATAATAGCATGCCCGTCACGCTTACTTTCCTGGGGAGCATGAATGTCACTTCAAACATCGACCCAAACAAAGCCTTGAACGGGGCAGACCGATACGAATACTTAAGTAACCGGGTTGCGTATCTGGCGCAGATCATGATTGCGCGAAAATTCAATTCAAGACTAAGTATCCAGTTATCCCCGCTCTATATTCATTACAATATGGTGGAAAATCTAACTGATCAAAATGACATCTTCGCCCTTGGCCTTTCGAGTCGATTCAAAATCACGAGTAGTTTGGCGCTAAGCGGCGAATACGTTTACCGGATCAACAAATACTCCAGAGATTTTGATTTGTATCACAATGCGCTTAGCCTTGGTTTTGACATAGAGACGGGTGGACACGTCTTCCAGGTTTTTTTGACTAATTCGATTGGCATCAATGAACTCTCCGTGGTTCCCTACACGGAATCATCCTGGTCCAAAGGTCAAGTCCGGCTAGGCTTCAATATTTCCCGTGTCTTTGGATTGAGGCACAAAACCTCCGCTATTCGTACCTCAGCGACTCAACGGGGTTAGCGGAGGCAGCCCGGAATGTGTGGGTGCTGATCGTGATCCAGGCAATCAGAACGACCACCAAAACAGGCAGGACAAAAATCCACCAGGAAAGCACAATGCGGTTGGCAAATTCGCTAAGCCAGTCATTCATCACAAACCAGGAAACAGGTACGGCTACAACAACGGCCATCACCACCAGCAGCGCAAAGTCTTTGCACAATAAGGTGATGACCTGCACCACGGAAGCGCCGAGCACCTTGCGCACGCCGATCTCTTTCGTCCGTTGGACCACGGTATAAGAAGAGAGGCCAAACAAACCGAGACAGGCAATGAAGATTGCCAATCCGGCAAATACACCAAAGACTTTTCCAAACTGTTGGTCGGCCTTGTACTGTTGGTCGTAATATTCGTCCAGGAAGAAGAATTGAAACGGATTGCCCGGAAAATAGCTTTTCCATTTTTCTTCGGCCAGGCGGATCGTTTGCGGAATGTTATCCGTTTTGATGCGAAGGGAATAATAAGCATTGGCTGCCGGGATCAAGCGGAAGATGAGGGGATCAAAATCTTTTTTCAGCGATTCCTGCCTGTAATCTTTCAACACTCCAACAATCTTGAAGGTGTCTCCCCAGAAGTAAATTTTTTCTTCCAACGCTTCCTCGGCCGACTTAAATCCCATCAATTTGACAGCCGACTCATTGAAAAGTACCGCTGATTCGTCTGTCTTCAGGTCTTTTGAAAAATCCCTTCCTGCCTTTAATTGAATTTGGAAGGTAGAAACAAAATCATAGTCGATACCCAAAACGCGATATTGGTTGCTCTGGTCGGGCCTTTCGCTGACCCTGCGAATACCTCCGGCATTCCAATCAGGCTGGCGGCCAGGTACAGAGGTGGAGGAACAAACTTTCGTAATTTCAGGATATGCCGCTAGATCATTTTGAAAAGCATCAAAGCGGTGGACGTAAGTCGAGTCAGTAATATTGGGACCTCGCAATACAAGCGTTTGCTCAATGGTTACACCGAGGTCGCTGTCACGCATGAATGCGATCTGGCGGTACACCGTGAAAGTCCCCACAATCAAAGTGATAGAAGACACAAATTGAAAGATGACCAATCCCTTTCGTAAATAATTGCCGCGGGCGGAAGCCTGAAAGTGCCCCTTCAGCACCTGAACCGGTTTGAATCCCGACATCACGAAAGCCGGGTACAAACCGGCCAGCAATACTCCGATCGCAAACACCCCCATTGCACCCAGCCAGAACAAAGGGTTTTGCAGCGGGGTGTCTGCCAATTTTCTTCCCGTCAGGTCCGAGAAGGAAGGAAGAAGCAACCAAAACAAGACGAGTGCCAGCAAGAAGGATCCAAGCTTTATCAAAAAAGATTCCAATAAGAATTGCCGCATCAGCTGCGAGCGAAAACTTCCCATCACTTTTCGGACGCCCACTTCCCTTGCCCTTTCCATCGACTTCGCGGTGGCCAGGTTGATATAATTGATCCAGGCGATGAGCAGGATAAACCCTGCGATAATGGCAAGAAAATAAACTGCTTTGCCATTTCCGTTAGGGCCAAACTCTTCCATTAAATTGGGGGAGTAGAGATGGATGTCCGTGATCGGTTCCAGATTAAAGATCATGCCCGCATCATCTTGTTTCAACACTTGTCCTTCATGCTTTTCTACAAAGGCGGGTAGTTTGGATTTAAATACGGCGGGATTGGTTCTTTCATCCAAAAGAACGTAGGTCATAAATCCGTCCCATTGCCAGGAGTTGAGTTGAGCAGCGTTGTCTTTCAGCAAAGCTACGTAGGTTGCAAAGGAAAGCAACGCGTCAATTTTCATGTGGCTATTCTCCGGCACATCTTCGTACAGACCAACAATTTCATAATCGGTGTTTCCATTGTTTCTCAACGTTTTGCCGATTGGATCCTCGTTACCAAAATATTTTTTTGCCAGGGATTGTGACACCACCATTTTATAAGGCTCTTTCAGGACCGTCGAATCCACGCCTTTGATCAACTTGACAGAGAATATTTTAAAGAAATCCTCGCTTGTGTAGTAAACATGGTCCTCTTTGAAAAAAACGTCTCCGTTAGCAAGCAGCGCGTTGCTCCTAATCATGCGTACATAATTCATTACCTCCGGAAAATTGGTTTTCAAGTCAGGACCAATACCGGCACAACCGCCGGCCCACCGGGTTGTGATTACACCTTTGTTGTGCCGGTCGAGCTGAATTCTGAAAATCCTGTCTTTTTTGGATTGAAACTGATCATAGCTCAACTCATGCATCACATAGTGCGTGATCAGCAGGCAGGCCGTCATACCGATGGCCAACCCCATGATGTTGATGATTGAGAAAATCTTGTTCTTAAAGACGCTGCGGAGGGCGGTTTTGAGGTAATTGCGGAGCATAGGCGTTGAAGTAAAGGGGTAAGGAATGTACCTTGCTTTTCTTAAAACGTTACGCCAAAGGGCAAAGAAAATATTCAAAATACAGATGAGCAACAACAGCGGGGAACGATACGATTTACTTATCATCGGGGCTGGTCCCATTGGATTGGCATGCGGGATCGAGGCACAAAAAGCTGGATTGAGCTATGTGATCCTCGATAAGGGCTGTCTGGTCAATTCAATCTTTCACTATCCCTACAACATGACCTTTTTCTCCACGTCGGAACGATTGGAGATAGGCGGTGTGCCTTTTATTTCGCATGGTCCAAAACCGAACCGTGCCGAGGGGCTTGAATACTACCGCCGGGTTTGTTCCAGCTGGAAATTAAATGTCAGGTTGTACGAAGAGGTGAAATCGCTCCGGCGGGAAGGCGAAGTGCATCGCGTCATCACGGCCAAAGGAAATTACGGGGCGAAGGCCATTATTCTTGCGTTGGGATTTTATGATCTGCCCTATTTGCTACATGTCCCTGGAGAAGACTTACCCAAAGTGAAGCACTATTATGATGAGCCTCATCCGTATTTTGCCCAAAAAATTGTAGTCGTAGGTGCCGCCAATTCTGCGGTGGATGTTGCGTTGGAAACCTGGAGAAAGGGCGCGGAGGTAACCCTGGTCATCCGCGAGCCGGCGCTCCGCGAAAGTGTTAAGTATTGGGTAAAGCCCGATATTGAGAACCGCATCAAAGAAGGATCCATTCCTGCGTACTTTAATTCAGAATTGATCGAGATCACAACCACAGCGGTAAAAATCAGAACACCGGAAGGGGAAAAGGTCTTGCAAAATGATTTTGTCCTTGCCATGACCGGATACCAACCCCCCTTTGAGTTCATGGAAAAGGTCGGAATCACTTTTCGGGACGACGAATTTCATACGCCGGTCTACAACGAACAGACTATGGAAACCAATGTTCCCGGGCTTTATCTGGCGGGTGTTGTTTGCGGAGGATTGAAAACAAACAAATGGTTTATTGAAAATTCCAGGGTTCACGCCGAAATGATAGTGCAAGATTTGAAAAAGAAATCAGGGCAGTGATGCTTGCGTTGATCAACGCTTTTTGTTGCGTCTGACATTCACTTTCAGTCCGAAATAAAAATTCCTTCGTGCGGCCGCATTGTAGTAGCGATTGCCCGCCGCATTGAGATCATTGCCCAAACTGTAGCGGCGGTCGGCGGCATTATCCACACCCGCAAAGACCTCCAGTGGCATGTTGTTTCGCAGCGACCATTGATAACCAATTCGCATTCCGGCCAAAAAATAGTCGGATGCAAAAAAAGTGTTAGCATCGTTGACCGGAATTTTGTCGACATAATTCAGCGTAACGTTGGCATAGAATTTCTTTGCCAGCCGCACGTCCACCCCACCCACAGCGATGTTGGGCGAAACACCTGTAAGCTTGTTGTAAGAATAGTCCCCGGTGCTTTTCACATATTGTTTAAAATTGTAGCGATTGATGGTAAAACTGCCCCAGAATCTTAAAGAACTGAGAAAGTTACCTTCTTTCAGGCCGGGCATCCACGAAAGCATCGCTTCGAGCCCCTTTTGTGTTGTACCGCCGGAGTTTACAAAATAGTCCGCGCCATTGACTTGCTGCTGTACAAGGATGGTTTGATCTAGCGCGAAATAATAGCCGGTCACATCAAATAGAAGCTGACGCCAAAGATTTCCGCGCAGGCCTGCTTCATAGCTGATTCCGCTTTCCGGATTTAGAGTGTTATTGTAGTTTCCGGTCGACGGTCTTACTTCTGCCAGCGTCGGAGGCGAAAATCCCTTGCTGACGCTGCCATAGATAGAAAAACTTTCATTGACTTTCTTCAACAACGCGATGCGCGGAGAAAATACAGGGTTAAAATTTCGTTGTTGTGCAATCGGAGGCGCAACAGAGACCCGGTTGAACTTATAATTCAGGAAATTACCACTGCCTCCAAGGGTCAGAAAGAAATCATGCGGGAGATCCATTTCTGCCTGCGCAAAAAGGAGAAAGAAGGTCGAATAAAGGCGGTCATCTGTTTGTATGTTGCCCTGGGTACCTTGCAAATTATCGTAGTCAGCAAGCGGCGAATAGAAATGCTGGAACTCTCCGCCCAGCGTCACCTTTCCTTTCCAGGTTGGTTTTTCAAATTCATATTGCGTCTCGGTGCGACCTCCCCAGTTATTTTCCTTCCTCTTTTCATAATTGTTGATCGTGGGGTTTGTGAAATCGGTAAGCGAACCATAGACCCCCGCACGGGTGGACCAGCGATTATTCCACTGATAATCGTACATCGCCCCGGCAAACAATGTTTTATTGTAAACTGCCGTTTGTTGCTCTACCGCGCCGGGCAATCCAGTTGGCGAAGTACGGGGACGCGCCTCTCTTGGAACCGTATCGTATTGAGCCTTCGTCAACCCCCCCGGCGTCTGATAGTAGAGATCGGTGTAAAATAGTGTGGCCGACAAGGAGCCCTTTGGATTAAGGATGAATCGCAAATCGGTGTTAAAGGCATCCCTCCTCATCGCCGTCTGCTCGCGATAACCCTGTGATTGCTGGTGTGCATAGTTCACCGAGGCGCCCACTTTTTCTGAACCCGTTTGAGCGGAAAGCTGATAGCGTTGCAGGCCGTAACTCCCACCCACGGCAGACCCTTGCACCTGGTTTTGATTGGTGTAAGGACTGGTCAACAAAACGACGCCACCCGTGCCAGCTCCATAAAGACTTCCTCCTGGTCCTTTGATGATTTCTGCTTTTGATACAGCATTAAAATCCAGCAGATTAACATACGTGTTCCCACCACCGTCGGTCAGGGGTAGCCCGTTCCAATACATTTTCACGTTTCGTACTCCAAAAGGCGAGCGCAAAGAACTTCCGCGAATGGAGAAGCGATAACTTCCCGGGGACCGCTCCTCCATCCGTACACCCGGAATGGTGTTCACGGCCTGAAGAAGGGATGTATTATTGAAACGGTCCAGGGTCTTCGTATCCACTAACCCAATCGCAGAGGGCACTTCCGAAATCGGACGATCATTCGCATACCCGTGGACGACCACCTCGTTTAGCATGACTGAGTCTTTTGCGGCTTTAAGACTGTCTTGCCCATGGGCCATTGCTGTCAGAAAAAGACAAGCGACGCAAAGAAATATCCCCCTCTTTGAACAGATGCTTTGATCTCCATCCTTCTTGCGACCGATTGAATCAACCTTGCCTACAGGTTGGCTCATGCTTATTTTATCAGGCCCCGTGTGTGTTGCGAATTTCGTCCTATTCATATGCAGCCATTACATCTTCCATTTTCTTTGAGTCTCCAAAAAATTCCAGAAGCCGGAACATCACCCGGTCCACCAACGTGTCAGGGCAAGAGGCCCCGCTGGTGAGAATGATCTTTGCCGGATTCTTTGCAGGCAAATATCCGCGTGAAATTGTTTTTTCCTTTCGGTGAATGTTGAAGTGGCTAATTTCTGTTTTCGATTTTATTTCACTATCCGAGTTGATAAAATAGGTTGGAAATTTTCCCTCACAAAGTTCTACGATATGAGACGTGTTTGAGCTATTATATCCGCCCACCACAATGGCCAGGTCTGCATCCGTATTGAGCAACTGATAGGTGGCATCCTGGTTATCGTTGGTAGCATAGCACAGGGTATCCCGTGTGTCTGCAAAATGGTTGTTTAGTTCTTCGATGCCATATTTTTTAATCATTACGGTACGGAAGTAATCGGCAATGGCCTGCGTTTCGGTGGCGAGCATGGTAGTCTGGTTCACCACACCTACCCGTTGAAAGTCTCTCTGCGCGTCAAACCCGATCGAATACTTTCCGGCAAATTCTTCGTAAAAACTTTCTTTCGGTTCTTCCGGAGCAATGTACTTTCCCAACCGGACCGCCTCCTCCATGTCACGGACAATCACCGATGGACCGCTACGAGCGCTGTGTGAAAAGGTTGCCCTGGTCTCTTCGTGCATCGGCTTTCCGTGAATGATGATCGTATAGTTCTCCTTTCCCAGCTTTTCCGAACGGTTCCAGACCTTTTCCACAAAGGGACAGGTTGTATTATACTTCTCCACCTCCACTCCTTTGTCAATGAGTAACTTTTCAATTTCCAGGGTTGTCCCGAACGCGGGAACGATCACCACATCATCTTTTTCAATCTTTTCCCAGGGAATAAACTGTGAACCATCCGTATCCATGATGAATCGAATGCCCCGGCTTTGTAAATCACTGTTCACTTCCTGGTTGTGGATCATTTGGCTCAGAAGGTAAACTTTTTTATCGGGGTTTTCCTCAATGGCTTTGTAACTGATTTCAATGGCATTCTCAACACCGTAGCAGAATCCGAAATGTCGCGCCAGAATAAATTGAACGGACCCAAAATCCAGCAGGGTCGGTCCAAAGTCCTGTTTACGCAGATCTTTTAGCCTGCGCGATTCTTTGATTCGTCCGGTAATAGAAGAGCGATAATAAGCAGGTATTTCAAACTTTTTGATACACTCGAATTTTGATTTCCTTCAAAGATAACAGATGTGGAATTCTTGTTTTTTGTTTTGCAGTCGTTTCAGCAGTTCATTTTACGGGCCTGAACATGTAATCCGCTGTTAGGTCGAGCATGGCTTTCAAACCGGTAATAAATCCGCGCTCATCGATCATGAAATCGGGTGTGTGGTGCGCAGGTACCTTACCGGGGTCCTGGTCAGGCGGCATTGCGCCGACAAAGAAAAAAAAGCCCGGTATTTTCTGCTGATAGAATGCAAAATCCTCGGCGCCGGTCACCGCGTTGATGCGCACGACATTTTGCGCACCGGCTGCTTTTTGTAGACTCGCAACTACTTTTTCAGTCAGCGCAGGGTCGTTATAGGTTACAGGGGTCTTCTTTTCGATTACCACATCGGCCGTGGCCCCGGCGCTTTCGGCGATCTTGGTGGCCGTCAGTCTTATTTTTTCATGAATCTTGTCCTGCATGGCGGCGTCCAATGTGCGTATGGTGCCAGCCATCAAAGCTTCTTCGGGAATAATGTTTTCGCGGATACCGGCTTGGATTCTCCCAACGCTGATCACTGCCGCTTCCTTGGTCAAGTCGGTCTGTCGACTGATGATCGTTTGGAGGCCATTGATGATTTGGGCCGACACAACGACCGGGTCCACGCCCATCCATGGCGCCGCGCCGTGCGATTGCTTGCCTTTTACCTTGATTGTAAACCAATCCGAAGCCGCCATCATACCTCCGGGTCGATAGGTGATCCTCCCAAGGGGACTGATCGACTGGATATGCAATCCGAAGATCACGTCCACGGTTGGATTTTCAAGTACGCCTTCCTTTACCATCAGCTCTGCGCCCCCCTCCTCTCCGGCGGGTGCCCCTTCTTCTGCCGGCTGAAAAATGAATTTCACGGTGCCCTTCAAATCATTCTTATTTTTCGAAAGAATTTCTGCCACCGCCATAAGAATGGCGACGTGCGAATCGTGACCGCAGGCATGCATGACACCGGTCTCCTGCCCGTTGAATATCGCCCTTTCTTTTGAGGCAAATGGCAAACTATTCCGCTCCGTAACCGGCAACCCATCCATATCGGCGCGAAGGGCAATAACGGGTCCTGGTTTCGCACATTTTAATAATGCCACAACACCCGTCTTGGCTACGGGATACTGTACCTCCAAACCCAGTGACTTGAGGTGCTCAACAATGATTGCTCCCGTCTTGGACTCCCTATTGGAAAGTTCCGGATACTGATGAAAGTGCCTTCGCCACTCAATCACTTTCGATTCGATTGCGTTGGCCTGCTGATTGAGCCTGGATTGCAGCTGTGGGCTGATTTGTGCAAAAAGCATATGCCCCAAAACCACTGCAACTGCGGACGGGAAAAGTTTTTTCATTTAATCTATTTTTTAGCAGTGTACATATAGTCCAATGTCAGGTTCAATAGTGCCTTGACACCCGGGACAAAAGCCCGCTCATCGATCATGAAATCGGCCGTATGGTGCGTAGGTTGTCTTGTCAGGTTCATATCGGCGGGATTAGCACCCAGGAAAAAGAACAAGCCCGGAACTTTTTGCTGGAAGAAGGAAAAATCTTCGGCCATTGTCACCGGTGAAATAATATTAACACTTCTTACTCCTGCCGTGCGCTGAAGGCTGGGCAACATCCTTTCTGCGAGCGAAGGATCATTGTAAGTCACCGGATACATCATGTCAATGATAATGTCTGCGGAGGCCCCGGCGCTTTCAGCAATTTTTGTCGCCGTCAGTCTGATTTTTTCATGGATCCTTTTCTGCATCCCGGAATCAAATGTACGGATAGTACCCTCCAGGATCGCTTCTTCCGGGATGATGTTTCTGCGGATGCCGGAATGAAAACTTCCAATTGTAATCACGGCTGCACCATTGGTCAATTCCGTCTGACGGCTCACGATGGTTTGCAGGCCTTCGATAATTTGACTTGCCACGACAATGGGGTCAACGCTATCCCAGGGGGTGGCCCCATGAGCCCCCTTGCCTTTTACCCTGACAGTCAATCCATCTACGGCAGCCATCAACCCGCCTGATCGGTAGGCGATAGTTCCCAGCGGTATCAATGACTGAATGTGCAATCCAAACACAACATCGACGGGGGGATTTTGAAGTACGCCTTCCTTGACCATCAGGAATGCTCCGGCCTCCTCGCCAGCGGGCGCACCTTCTTCCGCAGGTTGAAAAAAGAATTTGATGGCGCCCTTCAGTTCATTTTTATTCTTCGATAACAGTTCTGCGACGCCCATCAGCATGGCCATATGGGCGTCATGACCACAGGCATGCATGACGCCTGTTTCCTGTCCGTTGAAAGTCACTCTTTCCTTTGAAGCAAAGTTCAAGGAATTGCGTTCAGTGATCGGCAAGGCATCCATATCGGCCCGCAAAGCGATTACCGGGCCTGGTTTCGGACCCTTCAAAATCCCCACCACCCCCGTTTTGGCAACAGGATATTGCACTTCCATGCCCAATGATTTCAGAAATTCTGCAATCTTAGCACCTGTCTTGAACTCATGGTTGGATAGTTCGGGGGACTGATGGAATTCTCTTCGCCACTCAATCAGTTGCGGTCCAATTTCGTCGGCCTGTTGATCAATCTTCCGTTGCAGGGATGGACTCACTTGTCCCCTTGATACCACAGAGCAAAAAGACACCAGGAAAAGGAGATGCACAATTTTCATAGCGAACAGGGTCAGGTAAAGCGAATCAAGATAGAGAAAAGCGCTTCTTTACAAAAACGGTTTTTATGGAGTGGATAAAAATATTTCCCACGCCGGCAGATGCACGGCAACGATTGACAGAAAATAAACCACAATTGCTCATCGTTCATGGCAAACGCATTTGCATTATTCTTCGCGAGGACAAGGTTTTTGCCATTCAGGATTCATGTACTCACAGCGGTGAATCGCTCAGCAAAGGGGATGTCAACTATCTGGGTGAGGTGGTTTGCCCGTGGCACGGACACCGATTCAACCTAAAGACTGGTCGTGAATCAAGTGAGCGCTCTGCGGATTTGGATACGTACCCGGTCAGGGAAGACGATACCGGTTTTTATATTGGCATTTAATGTATTCTGAATTCCCGGATCGCAATAGTATCTTCGCACCTGCGTTTTGAATAGAATGAGACACTCGTTATTTTTCTTGCTTTTTATTTTATCCGGTCTTTGCAGAGGTCAGGCGATGTCTGAAGAGGATCGCCTTGCTTCAAAACTGAAACTTCTTGATGTTGCTCCTGAAGGCCTGCTGTCCTCCCGTGCGGCCGTACTCTTTTCTGCGGATTATTCGCAAAAGGATTTGGAGGAAATTCAAAAAGGCTTTCAACAAATTGGGATCGACGCCGTCTTATTCACCGAGTCGGAGCGCGCACTGGCCGGACGCGACTATACGAATTCTTACCGTCTTTACTTTACGAAGCGTGATATTAAGTTTCTCATCTTCCTGCGAAAGAATAAACAAGATTATCAATTTGACTTTGTACGCTTCGACCCAAAGATCTATTGGACAGACCCTGACCAATCCGCCTGGTCAGTCCACGCTGCCAACCTGAATGGATTGTTGCAAATTATTTTTCGTTCGCTGATCAGCTCTCAAAAGCGACAAAATTTCCTGGTGAACGATTTTCCTGAAAGGAGTGGTGTAATTGCAACAATCGCAGGCCGGCGCAACGAAACCTGGGCTCCCAATGTAAGGTTTTTTAAAATAGCGGTGCCCAGGATGGGGGACGCGGCATCAGACAAAGAACTGGAACTCTACCTTCAACAAAGTTTTCAGGCAAAGTATGAATTCGTTGAGCCTGCAGAAGATGAAATCGATCTAAGACAAAAGGGTTTTGTTTATATTTTGAGATTTATTCACGCTCGCGGTTCCTTCGCCAAAGATATCCTCGGGTACGATATGAGTAAGTCCGAGACGGCCCTGGTCACGGTTAGCTATCCGAACGGCGCCCTGCAGCTTAAAACAATCCCTTCGGAAACCATCATTTATAAATTTTATATCAAAAATATGGAAGACGAAAATATTTACCTGGGACCCAAGTGGGATGCCGATATTAATTGGCAGGACGCCCTAAAAAACCATATTGACGGATACCGCGCCGGCGGAAAGATGAACTGATCAGGATGGGCAGGATTGAAAGATCAATTCAAGGTCCTAGGATGGAATTACTGATTGTTTATTTTCTTCCCCGAAGGATAAATGCGAGGAGGATGATCACCAGGACAATAAAGAATCCGTGGAAATGAAAGTGGGGAAACCAAAAACCATGACCCCATCCAAAAAGCAGTCTAAAAGGCAAGGTGATCAATCCGATCAGCGCTCCGAAAAGCCCCATCATAACTCCGAAGACTGCTCCCAGGAGCCCCACCGTTACGCCAAACAGGACCCCACCGAGTGCAATCCATAGCGGAAATGTCAGGATCAGGATGATGATCATAAGCACCGTGGAGGAGGAAGAGCCGCTGCGGGTTGCCATCGTGATGGGGTTTTGGGGAAACGCTGAACAATAATCGTTCAAAACTTTTTAGGCCTTCAAAAATGCTGTATTCACGAGGATTTGCAACTCTTGGCGATGAGTCGCTGTACAATTGTGTTGAAAAATGAACAGCCTATTTACAAATATGAACACCGGCCTGGCAATTACGAATTCCTGAATTACGATACCCTCGTAATTCGTAATTGACCATTTATTGACCATTCATAAATTGGACCTAGAAGGGATATTCTCCCTTTTCAATTACATGATTTGCCACCTTTCTCCGGGCTTCTTTCAAATTATACGTGTCAATCTTTGTAAAACGCTTTAAGCCAAGAAGCATCAGCCGCAATTCATCGCCTTCGGCAAAAGAACCGATCGCTTGTCGGCCGGCTGCGGCCGCTTTCTCGACGGCCCCATGAAGATAGATCAGTGCCATTTCCTTTTGAATCTCACAGGCTTTTTCACCCCGGATGCCCAACAGTTTTTCCACCCTGAGGATGGTTGACTCGGCAACATAAATCTCAATCAGCATGTCAGCGAGGTTCATAAGAATTTCCTGCTCGTCGGAAAGCTTCATCATAAACTTTTGTACGGCAGCGCCTGAAACCATCAGTCCTGCCTTTTTCAGGTTAGCGATTGCCTTCTTCTCTTTCGCGAAAACGGCAGTGTCGTCGCTGGATCCGAAGTCGGGTATGGCCATCAGTTCTTTCTGTACCGCCATCGCGGGTGTGGTCAGATCAAGTTGGCCTTTCATCGCACGCTTCATCAGCATGTCGATCGTGAGCAAACGGTTGATTTCATTGGTTCCCTCAAAAATCCGGTTGATACGAGCATCCCGATAAGCGCGGTCCATCGGGCCTTCTGCGCTGAATCCCATCCCGCCGTAAATCTGAACACCCTCATCCACGACAAAATCGAGGACTTCAGAACCGTGGACTTTCAGGATGGCGCATTCAATGGCAAATTCCTCCAGTGATTTCAGCCGCGCCTTTGCCGGGTCCAACCCGCTTGCCATCAACGCTTCGTATGCGTCATCGATGTTTTGTCCGGCTCGGTAGTGTGCCGATTCGGAAGCGAAAACCCGGGTTGTCATTTCGGCAATCTTGTGCTTGATAGCTCCAAAGTTTGCGATTGGTGTGCCAAACTGCTTGCGTTCCTTTGCATATTTCGTTGCTGTGGAAATGGCCATCTTGCTTCCACCCACGGCCGCAACCCCCAGCTTGATGCGGCCTACATTGAGAATGTTAACCGCAATCTTAAAACCATTCTCCCTTTCAGAAAGAAGATTTTCAACGGGCACCTTGCAATCATTAAAAAAGATCTGCCGGGTGGAAGATCCCTTGATCCCCATCTTCTTTTCCTCCTCATTCATCGTTATGCCTCCGAACTTTTTCTCCACGATAAATGCGCTGAGGTTTTTGTCATTGTCAATTTTCGCGAAAACAATAAATACCTCTGCAAAGCCGCCGTTGGTAATCCACATTTTTTGGCCATTGATCAAATAATGTTTTCCGTCCGCGGTTAACACCGCCTTTGTCTTCCCGGAGTTGGCGTCGGAGCCAGAATCCGGTTCGGTCAGGCAATACGAGGCTTTCGATTCACCCGAGGCCAACTTGGGCAGGTATTTCTTTTTTTGCGCCTCACTTCCATAGTATAGAATTGGTAAGGTACCGATCCCGGTATGGGCCGAAATTGCAACGGCAACGGAATATCCGGCACCAATTTCTTCGGCCACCAGCATGGTGGTGTTGAAGTTCATTCCGAACCCGCCATATTCCTGGGGCACCGATGTCCCCAACAGACCAAGCTCACCTGCCTTATCCATAATGGATGGCATCAGCTTGGGGTCCTTCATTGAATCAATGTCATTCAATCGCGGATATACCTCCTGTTTGAGAAAATCTTTGCATGTCTTCGCAATCATCCGCTGCTCTTCATTCCAATCATCAGGAATAAAGATGTCCTGAGGTTGAGTTTCACGAAGAAGAAATTCTCCGCCTTTGATTGCGCTTTTCATTTCCGTTGCTGCTGCCATACGCTTGCTGTGTTTAAGTCTTCCTGATTTTTATACTTTAAAGGTAGGCAGTAGGCAAAGGGCAGCAGGCAAAATTGGGTCTATTGTTTCTTTTTGTTGCTCAGACAAATACACTTATTCCTAACAGGCTTATTGCCTATTGCTCATTGCCTACTGCCTATTGATTACCTCCATTTGTCAATTGTCAATTTAATAGTTCATAGATTCCCGCCACACCCTGTCCTCCTCCTACACAAGCCGTCACCATCCCATACTTCTTCTTTTGTCTTCGCAATTCATTAAAAAGCTGGACAGACAGCCGCGCACCGGAAGATCCGAGCGGGTGACCAACGGCAATGGCGCCTCCATTGACATTTAACTTTTTGCGATCAATGCCCAATTCTTTGACGACGGCAAGCGACTGTGCCGCAAAGGCTTCATTCAACTCAATCAAATCTACTTCGTTTAGCGACCAGCCGGCTTTGCGCAAAAC
>JBGPGZ010000030.1:0-17422 GCA_041484175.1 Cyclobacteriaceae bacterium
ACCATGGGGCACTGCTTTAATCCCTGTGTAACACACTTCTTTCACTTTCTCAAATTCACACTCGATCACGAAAATGGCTACGCCTGCTACACGGCGGCGATGCGCTACCTCTATGCCAACGCCGACAAGTATAGCATGAACACGGATCACATTGGCGGCAGTGGATACTCCAAGGGGGAATACGCCATAACACGACTCTCCGACCCCCATCACGAAACCAGGAAAGAAGAAGTGCAAAAATTCAAAGGCTTCCCGGACGGAACTCCCGAGGCGCAGCCATGGCAAGGATATTCCTCTAAAATTCAGGCAGGGATGCAAGGCATGGGAATGGGGCTTTTCGAAACGGAATATATAACGTCCGACTACGTACCGAATTTGATCATATGCGGAGAACACGATCGCGAAGTAATCACAGAAGCGCATCACGTTTTTGTAAAAAGATGCGAAGAACTCGGCGCGAACCATCTTGGCCTTTTTATGCAAGGACTGGGGCACGAACTTCCTCATGGATATGACGAAAGAATGGGAGTCGACCGGTATCAGCTGGTGCACGATTTCTTTGACCGGTACCTGAAGGTTGAAGAAAAACTCCCACCTGTTGTTTTAGTGGTTTCTCCTTTTAACAATAAAGAAGGTGTCGCTCCTTCCTCCCCGATTTCTGTTCAGTTCGCCCCCGTCATGGATGAGAAAAGTGTCCTGGAGACAAAAGGGATCAGAATCCTCCGCACGAAAACTAACAAAGAAGTTAGCGGAAGCTGGAAAGTGTCTCACGGAGGCACAAAGTTCACGTTTACCCCTGAACGGCCTCTCCAAAAGAATGAACAATACAAAGTCAATGTAAGTACCCGGATAAAAGACAAAGCTGGAACAAAGCTGGATAAAGAACAGACCGTCCAATTTAAGGTTGCAGTCGAGTAACCATATGGGCTTAGACGCTCGTTATTAGAAATCAAAAATTGAAAAAGGAAAACATGGGAAGCATGAACAGGGCAAGACCAACATGGTTAGGTTTCCTGTTTTCCACGATTGCTCCTTTGTTTCTTTTCACGCCTTCTTTTGGACAAAATATCGAGAACAAAGGCGGCTACAAAACCATAAAAATAGACAACCAGGTTTGGATGGCTGAAAACCTGAACGTCGGGAATTTTAGAAATGGAGACTTGATACCAGAAGCGAAAACAGACGAAGATTGGGTAATCGCCGGTAAAGAAGGAAAACCTGCATGGTGCAATTATGAAAACAAGGTCGAAAACGGTGTCGCCTATGGCAAGCTGTATAACTGGTATGCAGTGACCGATCCACGCGGATTAGCGCCTGCGGGTTGGCATGTGCCTACCGACGCAGAATGGAGACAAGTAACCCTTTTCCTGGGAGGTGAAGATGCGGCAGGCACAAAGATGAAAAGTCCGACGGGTTGGACCCACGATGGCAACGGAACAAATGAGAGCGCATTTTCAGGTCTGCCCGGTGGCAGTCGCAGCCGGTTTGGCACATTCGACTACAGCGGGCATATCGCTTACTGGTGGTGCTCTACAGCATACGATCCAAACTTTGCCTGGTACCGCGTTATTGACGAAAGCCCCTACTATGTGTACAGGACAAACTACTATAAACAAAATGGATATTCCGCCCGATGCATTTTGGACTAAGTAGCTGAGTGCGTACCAAGAATACTTTGTTGTTTAGCTCATCTTACCACAAGGAGCAAAGGTTGCACAACGTTCACAAATAGATTTACCTGCAAGCTGCATTGTGTGCTTTGTGCATGCTTTGTGTACGCTGTCGTCTAATGTATTTACAGCGAAGAGCATAAAGGCTGCGACCCTGACTATTTCTTGGATGCTATCTTGATTTTATCCGCATGCTCATGAATTTTTTCAATGGCCGAAACAATTGCATCCATTTCGGATTTGCCGGTCAGCAAGAGGTTCTGACTAAACCATACAGCCTCTTCATTGCATAATCGATCGTTCTCGGGGCATTTATTTTGTTCTAAGTATTTATCGTAGTTGAGGCTCTCTCTAGAATAGGTTTTTAAAAATGTTTTTGATTTGAATGCATCTTTTACAAATGGCATCGTATTTAGAGCTCCATAACCACTCCAACTGGGAACGCCCTCTGCTTCGAGTGCAGCAATAAAATTCGCCCTCGGTAAACCTTGGAATTCATCTTTCTCATATCTGAAAGGGAAAAGGTGATAGGCTGCCCTGGTTACGTGAGGGCACATTTTAAAAGTCAAAATCCCCGGTATGTTCTGAAGTTTGGATTTTAAATACGTCGCGTTCTCATTCCGGGTGGCGGTCTGCGCCTCCAGACGCGCTAACTGAGCAAGCCCTATCGCCGCCTGGTATTCTGTTGGCCTCAATTTGTTACCATTTAATACAGAACCAGGACCCCCGATCACCGATCCATGTGGAAACCCAAAATTGTGGTACGCATAACAACGATCCATAAAAGCATCGTCATCACTTACGATCGTGCCGCCCTCACCAATTGGTAAATTCTTTGTGTTCTGAAAGCTAAAACATCCCGCGTATCCAAACGTGCCAACCTTCTGATGGTTGATCTCCGCGAGGTGGGCCTGACATGCATCTTCGATCACGATCAGGTTATATTTTTTTGCTATCTCCAGAATACGCATCATATCGGCCGGCAGACCGGCAAGATGCACGGGCATGATAGCCCGGGTTCGGGGTGTGATCTTTGCCTCGATCTTCGTTGGGTCAATTTGAAATGTTTCAGGATCCGTATCTACAAATACCGGCATGGCGCCCGCAGCCAACACAGCCTGTGCAGTCGCAATGAAAGTATACGCAGGAATGATCACTTCGTCACCTACCCCGATATTTGATTGTATCATGGAAACAATAAGTGCATTCGTTCCATTGACCACCATTAGACAACGCTTGGCGCCGATCACATCCGCCCATTTCATTTCGAATTCAGTGACTACATCCTGGCGTGACCAGACTCCACTCCTGATGACTTCTAATAAGCGTTTCTCATCTGTCTCGGCATTCCACATAGGCCATTGAGGCCAAACTCCCGTGAATGATGATTTACCTCCAAGTATGGCTGGCGTCTCTGATTTGTTTGCAGCGATGGCAAATAATGGTGACGTCATTTCCGTTGCAAGAACCGCCCCAAGGCCGGCAATCGAATTTCGTTTTAGAAATTCACGTCTTGAATGTTGTTTGTTTGTCATCTTCATACTTTTAGATGTCACTACTCCAAGAAATCTGATTCACCTTTGATTATTCACTCTTGATCCACATTAAAAGTAGATCATAGAAATACCGATTCACCTACCTACCGAATACCGACTCACCGATTCACCTGGCCAACGGGTCGGGCCTAAGCTGAAACTTGAATACTTTACTCGTTGTGCCTTTCCCGCCTTCCATATGAAAAGGCGTTCTGGTGCTCACCGTTGCCCACAATCCCCGTCCCTTCCATCCTGAATTTGCGTCATCGATTCTGCCATCCATCCATTTAGTATAAAATCCCATCGGATAGGGAACGCGGAGAACAACCCATTTTCCGTCTTTAAGAGCCAGTAGTCCTTCTGATTCATTTCCAGTATTGATTGGGATATTTTCGCCTAATCCAAATGTATCAAACTGATCCACCCAAGTGTAGTAGCTTGCTTCAGCGCTTCCTGGTTCTTTCAAACCCTGAAGCTGGGGCAAGGGTTCCGTATAGAACGTCCATCCTTCAGGGCAATGCTGCCCCGTCGCATTCGGACCGTTGAGTGGGCCTTTGCATTTGCGCCTGTCGAAGCTGGCGAGGTGTCCACTGGCAAGTGCCACCCATGCAACACCATTCCGGTCAACGTCCATGCCTCGAGGTGAGAATCCTTCCACAGGCTCACCTGCATGATCCACCGGTAGTTCGTAATACTCCACCAGTGCAGTTTCCGGCGGCTTTGATCCCGGATCCAGCCGGATGACGGCTCCAGGGTACCCTAACGAAGATCCCCAAACTGAACCGTCCGCCGCCGGGGAAACAGCATAAAGGCCTTTCGAGATCCGCTTATCCATAGCAGGATTAACAGGATCATTGGGCTCTACATATTTATCCCGCTTGCCATTGCCATTGGTATCAAGAATGAGCGCCGTCCAGCCTTGCGAGGATTTCTCATCTCCGGTCTCCTCATACTTCTTGGTGTCCAGCCATCCGATTACATCTCCTCCACCGCTTGTCCATAGTGTATTGTTTTCATCTTCGGCAAACATCAGATGATGGGTGCTAAAGCAGGTGCTGATGTGCGTATACTTTTTGGTTTCGGGATTATAATAACCGAGGTGGCGGCTCGAGCTTTGAAGGGGGAACAGTTTCGCCGATGGATGGTCCGAGCCTTCCTTACAGAAGTCGGGATTGTCGGGTGGGCGCACCGTGGCTGTAATCCAAACCCTGCCCTTACCATCGAACATTGGATTGTGAACATTGGTTTTGCTGTTCCACGGAGCCTCATCGCCCCAATAGGGTGACGGTTGCAGCATCTCCCCTGAGGCAGGTTTTGTGTTTGGGTCCCGCACGGTCAATGGTACCTGGCTCGTCACATTTTTGACCGGATCCAGTACAGCCAGATAATCTGCACTTACTTCCAACGCACCATAGAGAGATCCGTTGGCGTTTACTGTGGGATGCCTCCGGTCTGTAGAAACGACGTCGTGAAGATATGCCTTAGGATCGGCCCAGTCCCATTGCGTGATGACGACGTTTCTCTCCAAACCCTTTGGCCTGGGTGGTGCCGGTGGCACTTCACCGTCTCTAATCCGATCGGTCCAGTCTGCAAACATCGCGAGTACTTCCTCGCGTCCAATCTGGTGTAATGAGGAGATCATATTACCACCGGCTTGTCCTGACTGTAATCGACGTTCCCAAGCTTCCACTGAGGAATTGAATTTTCCCATGGATTTTTGAAACTCCCGTGTTCCTTTGCTGCCCAATTGATGACAGGCAAGGCAGGTGCCTGACTTTATATTCCTTAAAAAGTCTGCTTGATTTTTAATGATTGGAGAGATGCCATTTCCTTTGGGCCCAGTTCCCGGAAATTTGCTTTTGTCAGGAACATGGAGAAGGGAAAACCAGTAACCTGCAGGGTAATATTCGGCTGCTGCATGCGGATTGGGCGCCACGACCGCATTCAGGTTTAGAATGCTGCCAGGTTTGGCTTCTTTTTTTGGAGAATCTACCAGTCCGTAGCCGCGTACCCAAACATCGTAGTTTGCAGCTGGAAGGCCGGGTATCAAGTAATGGCCATTGTCATCTGTCACTACGATTTTGGCAAACCGGGTGGGAAGATCATGCGTTTCTGCGATCACCCATACCCCTGCTTCCGGCCCATCCGGACCCGTAATCACCCCTCCGATATCAGCGTCCCCAGCCTGGACTGATTCCTTTCCGGGATTACAGTCACTCAACCCAAGCAGGACGGGGAGTAAAATGACATACAGAACACGGGTTGAAATGAAAGTTTCCGCTTTTGCATGGGAAATAGCTGATTTGATTGATCCTTTTTTCCATTTCATATTAACATCGTTTTGTTAAATGAAGCTATGCGACGTACACAATCCAATATAGCCATTTTTGAAGATTCCACTGTTGAAATTAAACGTTAACTTAAAGTCATGAAACCCGCCAAGAAGACAACGAAATATCTCAAGATTGTCCTACTGCTCTCATTTGTTCTCGCCGCAGAATCTATTTCTGCACAATCAAAGTCTGAACCGGTAAATTCCAAAGTCGATAAGAAACCGGTGGAGGAGGAAAATCTAAATGTCTTCCAGCAATGGATCCGTTGGAATAATCCGGGGAGCCTGCGCACCAATCACCTCCGCAAGCAGGCTTTCAATTATTACGAAATAAGGGACCGTGAGATTTCCAAGCTGAGTACCAGGGGCGATTGGCTTGGCAGGCAGGAGAAAATGAAAGCTCAACTCATGGAGGCGGTCGGTCCCTTTCCCGAAAAAACACCGCTCAATCCAAAGATTACTGGTGTAATAAAAAAAGAAGGCTATCGAATAGAAAAGATCATTTATGAATCGATGCCCGGGTTTTATGTAACCGGCTGTCTTTTTATCCCCGACAAAATCAAAGGAAAGGTCCCTGCCGTGTTGAATGTGATAGGACACGAGCAGGAATCTTATCATGCGGCATTGGATCAGGTTATCAATCAGAACCTGGTGAAGAAGGGGATGATTGTATTCACGATAGACCCGCTCGGGCAGGGAGAGCACGTGCAGTATTTTGATCCAAAAATCAATTTTTCATCGATCGGATATAGTGTGATTGAGCATTGTTATTTCGGGAACATCTGTTTCTTAACCGGCTCTTCGGGTGCAAAGTATTTCATATGGGATGCCATCAGAGCCATCGACTATCTCGTTTCGCTAAAGGAAGTTGATCCTGAAAGAATTGGAATGACCGGATTCTCCGGGGGTGGAACGGTGACTTCATACGTTGCTGCATTTGATTCGAGGGTGAAGGTGGCTGTGCCGTGCAGCTGGTCCACTTCTGCCCGAAGGGTTCTTGAGACAAAAGGGACACAGGATGCCGAAACCGTGTTTATCGACGGAGTGAAAAAGGGAATAACCTTTGAAGACCTTATTGAAGTAAGAGCTCCAAAGCCACTATTAATGACCTCTGTATCAAGGGATGAATACCTGACACTCCAAGGTGCACTTGAAGCATTCAAGGAGGCAAAAAAGACGTACGAAGCCTTTGGCCGTGCTGACAATCTTCAAATAGTTGCGGATGACTCTAAACACTGGCTGACTCCAAAAATAAGATTGGCCATTTATACTTTTTTTATGAAACACTTTGGCATTTCCGGTGACCCATCCGAAGTGGAGGTGGAGATCTTATCGGACAAAGAGTTGATGGTTACCCCGACGGGCCAGATTGCGACATCGTTCGGTGGCGATATGATTTTTGACGTCAACAAAAGGGAAGCGGCAAAACTGATTGAGAATCTTGAGAAATCGAGAAAGGAAATTGCGCACCGTCTTAGCACCGTTAAAACAAAGGCAATCGGAATTTCAGGATACGTGGAGCCTTGCTGTGATCATGGTGAACCGTTTATCAACGGCAGGTACCAACGGGATGGATATACTGTTACTAAATATGCCGTACAGGGTGAGGGTGCCTATGCGATTCCGATCCTCCTCTTTGTGCCAGGCGACAACGTGACGAAACACAACGCGATCGTTTATCTTCATCCTGCCGGAAAGGTCACTGAGGCGAAACCGGGAGGTGAGATAGAGAAATTAGTCAAGAAGGGGTATATCGTTGCATCAACAGATGTCCTGGGTGTGGGTGAAACCAGGAACACCGCAACCAGGGGTTTGGCCGATGGCTACACGGGTGTTTTAATCGGTAGAAGTATTGTTGGAATTCAAGCAGGAGATATCGTAAGGGTTGTGTCTTACTTGAAAAGCAGGGCAGACATTGATTCGTTGAAAGTTGGTGCTGTCGGAATCAATGAAATGTGCATTCCGCTTATCCACGCGGCAGCCTTTGATCCTTCCATCAGAACGATTGCATTGGTTGGCTCTCTCATCTCCTACCGGTCAATCGTCATGAACCGCATTTATAAAATTGGTCTGACCGTCAATGAAGGAGGAGATTACTGGCATCCTCAAGAGGTTGACTTTTCCTGGGGTATTGCCGGGGTATTAAAAGACTATGATTTGCCTGACCTGATCGGGTGTATCGCTCCGAGGAAGGTCGTATTGGCTGAATTAAAAAATCAACTGCTGGAGCCAGCCTCGGAGGAAATGATCAATCAGGATCTCGAATTTCCACGGGCTGCTTACGCTTTTAAGAATTACCCGGGAAATCTAAAAACGGTATCCGTTTATGAGAGTCTTGGTTCACTTGTCGATTGGTGTTTTCAGTGATTTAGATCATTGATCCAGCTGGACAAACTATTTTATAATGAACGGTCAGAAATGGCGCGAAGTACCTATTTAATGTTCATCGCCGGTTGTTTCATCATTGGATGCACATCGACGCCCGCGGTTTCTCAAACAGCCATATCTAAACGAGAGAAATATCTGCAGGATATTTTGAAGATCGTTGATACCACCTATTTCCGTCAGAATAGATACTCCTGGCGCGTTACTGTTCAAGATAGTACCTGGATGGATTGGCTCAGACGCACCGGGGAATTACCTCCCGATTTTGGTCAGATGCCCTCTACCCCTTTTTTGCCAGAGCCATTGATGCTCGCCAAAGGCGGTATCAATATCCCCATACTTACCAAAGAGCAGTGGAATGAAAAGCGCGAATGGATAAAGAGGGAATTTCAGCATTGGATTTCAGGAACAGCTCCCCCTCCTCCCAAGAGTTTTGAGATCCATATACTCTCGGATAGAATGGATGACAGAACTCATGTGCAAATGATCGAGCTAAAATTTGGCCCGGAAAACAAAGCGCGCATGACGCTGGAGTTGATGATACCGGATGGGAAAGGTACATTTCCAGTCTACCTTACGCAATGGAGCCACCGCAACTGGGCTCAACTGGCTGTCAGGCGCGGCTACATAGGATGTGTTTATGCGGCAGCAGACGACAAAGATGACACGCAAGCCTACCAGGCCCTGTACCCGTCTTATGATTTTAGCGGTTTGCTGCGCCGGGCTTGGGGCGCGTCGCGTGTTATTGATTATTTGGTGACGCGTAAGGAGGTCAATCGCGATCAGATAGCCATCACAGGCCACTCCCGCAATGGAAAACAATCCATGTGGGCGGCGGCATTTGATGACCGGATTGCAGCGGTCATATCCAGCAGCTGCGGAACGGCCGGGGTGGCCCCCTGGCGTTTCGGGGATCCGCAATTTGACAGCGAAACACTTGACATCGTGGCCGGATTTAATCCTCAGTGGTTCCATCCGCGCTTTCGCTTTTTCTTTGGGCACGAAGATAAACTCCCGGTTGATCAGAATCTATTGATCTCCTTAATAGCTCCAAGAATAGTATTGCTCCATTATTCTATAGTAGAACAGGAATTGAACCCCTGGTCAAATGAACAATGTTATCAGTCTGTTAAGAAAGTATATGACTTTTTAGGCGCTCGGGAAAATCTCGGCATTCTTTCCCGGATGGGTGAGCATGAAGTGGCTTCTCGCGATTTGGAGCGATGTATTGACTTTCTGGATATCCGCTTTAATCGAAAAAAAATACCTTGGGAGAACAAATTATATTTTGATTATTCCTTTGGCACCTGGGTTCGGGACCACAAGGCCGATAGCGCAGCGTCACGAAAGCTATCGGCGGTTAAGGTCCTCCCCTATAAAGATATCGCGGCGTTTGCCACCCAGCGAAAAATGATTCTTGCCAATCTGAAATGGCTTCTGGGAAATGAGCCGTCGGGTGTAAGTCATGCTGGGAAGATAGCAGGAACGGAAGGAGACTGGATTGATAAAATCACGGGGCGCCCCGAAGTTTCCGGCGCTGGCGTGATGTACATTGGCCCTTATAGCTCGATCGGTGATAATTTAAAGGGCATGCTATATTACCCGATCGATGCAGCAGGAAACAAAAAGGTGAAGCCCGGCGCAAAAATGCCGGTGGTTGTTTTTTTGCATCAATACTCCTATGGGCATGGTTTTGCAAAGGGGTATAGCCAGCAACTGGGTCGTGGAAACGATCGATTTTTTCAGCTATTGATTGACAAAGGATTTGCGGTGTTGGCCATTGACATGTTCGGCTTCGGTACCCGGATGGAAGAGGCCCGGTATTTCTACACGCGCTTTCCGGAATGGTCAAAGATGGGAAAAATGATAACAGACGTTAAGGCATGTACCGATGCTTTAGAAAAAATTGACTTTATTGACAGCAAGCAAATCTTCCTGTTAGGAAACACAATTGGTGGAAGCGCAGCGTTGATGGCCGCAGCTCAAGATGAAAGAATTGCAGGTGTTGCAGTCGTATCGGCCTTTTCTCCCTGGCGTGCAAGCAACAAGAATTACGAAAGCCTCAGAACCTATTCTCACTTGCACGGCTTTCTACCAAAGCTGGGATACTTTGCCGGTAATCCACAGGACGTTCCTGTTGATTTTGGTGAAATTATGTCCTGCATAGTGCCAAGACCACTCATGATTATTTCTCCTACGCTGGATCGATATGCGGACCTTGACGAAGTAAGGAATACCATGAAATCGGTAGCAGGTGTTTATGGATTATATGGCAAGCAAAACCGCCTGCTCTTTCAAACACCACTCGAGATTAACAGGATCACCATGGCTATGGAAGAAGAGATTGTGGGGTTCTATTTAAATATTCTAAATAATAAAACAGAATAAGGCACGAGGTACAAATGGATGAGGATGAGCTAATCGGCGTTCGGTTTCTGCTCCTTGAATTCCATATCCTGGAAATCCTGCCCGCCCCGGCTTTTGCCGGTGGATAATCCTTAAATCCTGATCTATTTATTATCTTCCAAGTATTAAATACCATTTACAATGAAATCACGCTTAGTACTTTACTTCATTTTTCTGGCAACTGCGGCACAAGCCCAAGACACTCAACAAGACTCTTTGTGGATTGTTCAAAACTATCATAAGATCGAGCGTCAGGTAGCCATGCGCGATGGTGTACACTTATCTACCAGCGTTTACATACCCAACGATACTACGGAGAAGCATCCTATGCTCATGGTTCGCACGCCCTATTCCTGTTTTCCTTATGGGGAAGATAAAATGAAAGCGTTCTGGTTTAGTTACTGGAGATATTATTTGCGTGAGGGTTATATAATTGTACACCAGGATGTGCGCGGCAGATATATGAGTGAGGGCGAGTATATGGACATCCGTCCCTTTAATCCTCATAAAACCAACAATACCGACGTTGATGAAGCCAGTGATACCTATGATGCCATAGACTGGTTATTGAAAAATGTCCCGCATCATAACGGCAACGTAGGTGTTAGCGGGATCTCTTACCCCGGATTTTATGCAACCATGGCTGCCCTGAGTAACCACCCGGCACTCAAGGCGGTGAGCCCGCAGGCACCCGTGACGGACTGGTTCTTTGGTGATGATTGGCATCACAACGGGGCCCTGATGTTGATGGACGCTTTCAATTTCTATACTCACTTTGGCTATCCGCGGCCCGCGCCAACCAAATCTTACGAAAAATATTTTACTATTAAATCACAAGACAATTATCAATGGTACCTGGAGACCGGAGCCATTAAAAACTTCAATGAAAAATATCTTCACGACAGCCTTGCGTTCTTTAAAGAAATGTTTGCGCATCCCAACCTGGATGACTGGTGGAAAGCAAGGAACCCGATCAATATTGTTAAGGACATTAAGCCTGCCATGCTTGTTGTGGGGGGCTTGTTTGATGCGGAGGATTGCTTCGGCGCCTGGCGATTGTATGGAGCCATTGAAAAGAAGAGCAAGAGCACCAGCAACCGTCTGGTAATCGGCCCGTGGTCACATGGGCAATGGTCTGGAAGTAATGCCAGTGCTCTTGGGAATATCCAATTCGGGTCCAATACTGCTATCTGGTATCAGAACAACATTGAAATTCCTTTTTTCAACTATTATTTAAAAGGAAAAGGCACTATCAGCCAACTCCCGGAAGCAACCATTTTCTTTAGCGGGGAAAATAACTGGCACTCCTTGAATGAATGGCCCCCGAAAGAAAAATCGGACAAGGTTATTTTTCTGCAGCCCGGGGGGCAACTAGGATGGACAAAACCAACAGCTCCCAATGCGTTCAGCGAATACATCAGTGACCCGGCCAGGCCGGTTCCCTATACGGAAGATGTACACCTTGGGCGGACTTCGTCATACATGACGGATGACCAGCGATTTGCGTCAAGAAGACCAGATGTTGCCGTTTTTCAAACAGAGATATTGAAGGAAGATTTGACGGTGGCCGGAACCGTGATTGCAGACTTGTTTGTAAGCACTACGGGCACCGACGCAGATTTTGTTGTTAAAGTGGTTGACGTTTTTCCTAATGACTTTAAATATATAAGCAAGAATGATTATCCGATGGGCGGCTACCAGATGCTTGTCCGGGGAGAAGTGATGCGCGGAAGATTCAGAAATAGTTTTGAAAAGCCGGAGCCATTCACACCGAATAAAGCAGAGCACGTAAAATTTGAATTACCCGATATCGCCCATACCTTCAGGAAAGGTCACAAATTGATGATCCAGATTCAGAGTTCCTGGTTTCCGCTCGTTGACCGGAACCCTCAAAAGTTTGTGAATATCTATACCGCACAGGATAGCGACTATCAGAAGGCCACCATCCGGATCTATTGCGATGCAACAAATTCATCGGGTATCATTTTGCCTGTTTGGAAAAAGCCTTGACGGTAATGATATGCATAATGAACTTTACTTGATAAAACCGGAGCCAACAACAGGGCAGAATTTGTTTGGCAACTAAAAGCATTAATATGAGAAAAATAACCTACCTGTTTGCAGCTTTCATCATCCTGTTCGCCTGCAGCAAGACAACAGACATTGCTCAGAAAAGGATTATCCATGAGTTAAATGAAAAGGAAATCCGAAAAGGTGATAAGATCATTGCCATTGTTGGAGCCACTGCAATTGATGGGAATGGAGGTGAACCACTTCAGAACGCACTTGTTGTCGTAAAAAATGAAAAGATTGAATTTGTCGGGAAAGTAGGAGAAAGGGATACTCCAAAGGATGCGGAAATCGTGGATGGCAAAGGGCTGACCTTGCTTCCCGGATTGATCGATGCACATTACCATAATGACACCAGCCAGGATTTGCCGCCTTTATTCTTGAGTCACGGGATCACCTCTGTCAGGGACCCCGGCGCATGGATTGAATTTTACGACAGCGTCAGGGCTACAGGAAGATCGATACCAAGACTGTTCCTCACAGGCCCGCATTTCGACACGTATCCCCCTGCTTATCCCAATGATGCATACCTCGTGCTGGACCCGGAGGAAGCTCGTTTGGCCGTGCACAAATTTGCCCGTAAGGGCTCAACTGCATTTAAAGTTTACTTCCGTTTGCCAATGGCCACCATAAAACAGGTTTGTACAACGGCCCATGAGTATGGTCTGCCGGTAACCGGTCACTTGGAAATCGCGAATGCAATGGATGCTATTAATGCAGGATTGGATGGGATTGAGCATATCACCTCATTTGGAAGCTTTCTACTTCCGGCTCAGAAAGCCGAAAAATACAGACAATTGATCCTTTCAGACTTCAATGCAAGAAAGCGAGGCCGGTATGAAGTCTGGAATTCTTTTGATTTTGAGAATAACAGGCTGGCAGATTCGCTCATCCGGTTTTTGGCGGATAAAAAAACCTTTGTCACCCCTACCCTTGCTGTTTTCGAAATGCGAAATGACAAGGGAGATAGTATTGACGTAAATGGATTCAGGAACATGGTAAAATTTACTGGAAAAGCAAGGAAAGGAGGCGTACGGATAGTCGTCGGATCTCACTCTTCGGTTCCCTATGCCGATCTGGGTTTCGCTTATTTCCGAGAAATGGAATTGTTGCACGAAGCGGGCCTGAGCAATTTGGAAATAATAACCGCGGCAACCATGGAAAATGCCCGCTTCTTTCGAATCGAGGAGAGACTGGGAAGTGTGGAAAAGGGTAAGCTCGCTGACCTCATACTGGTGGAGGGTGACCCCCTCAAGGATATCAGCGCCATGCGTAAAGTAAAAAAGGTGATGTTAAATGGCATTTGGGTACCTGCAGCAAGTCAATAAAATGCAGGCAAGCACTGTGCCCGGGCACAGAATTTCTGTCACATGAACAAATTCGGTCTTTTTCTTATCCTACTTTTTCTCACCGTTGAGACCGCTGGACAGGACAATACATTCAACCTGATGCCGTTGCCTCAGTCCATCAAATCCAACGGTCAAAAATGCCGCCTTGGCAAATCCTTTACGATCGCAGTGACGGGAAACCCCGGCCAGCGCGCCTATGATGAAGCTTCTCGTGCCCTCCGACGATTGGACGGACGGGTTGGATTATTCTTTAAACAAGGATTTATTAATGAGTTGGATCATGATGCAAATGCAACTTTGTTATTGCAAATAAAAAGACGCGGGGACCTGAAGCTGTACGAAGATGAATCCTACCTGATGAAATCGGACGACCATCAGATCAAGATCATTGCTGAAACGGATATTGGTGCGATCCGAGGCCTGGAGACACTGCTCCAAATGCTGAGCGTGGATAGCAGCGGGTATTACTTTCCAGGCATTGAAATAAACGATGCTCCCCGGTTTCCCTGGCGTGGATTACTGCTCGACGTTTGCCTTCATTGGATGCCCATGGATGTGGTGAAACGCACCTTGGATGGAATGGCCGCGGTCAAACTCAATGTATTTCATTTTCACTTTAGCGAAGATCAGGCCTTTCGGGTAGAGTCAAAGGTCTTTGCGAAACTAACTCAACTTGGTGCCGAAGGGAATTTCTACACACAGGAAGACGTAAGGGAAATCATCCGATACGCAAGCCAACGCGGCATCCGCGTTGTGCCTGAAATTGATGTTCCAGGGCACACTACGGCCATGATCAAAGCTTATCCCCCGTTGGCAAGCATTCCGCGTAACTATGAATTGCAGCGCTACTATGGCGTGTTTGATCCATCCCTGGATGTAACCAAAGAGTACACGTACGAGTTCTTAGACAAACTCTTTGGGGAGATGTCCCGGCTTTTTCCGGATGAATACTTTCACATTGGCGGTGATGAGAACACCGGAAGGGATTGGGAGAACAGCCCCTCCATCAAAGCATACATGAAAAAAAACGGTATCAAAAGTACCCACGCGCTCCAAACCGAATTTAACAAGCGATTGCTGCCAATCCTCGCCCGGTATGGTAAGAAAGTGGTGGGGTGGGACGAAATACTTCAACCCGGTGTACCGCCCGATATTGTTATCCAATCGTGGCGTGGAGGTGAGGCTTATTACGAATCGATCCGCAGCGGGTACAGGGCTTTGCTTTCAACAGGCTATTATATTGATTTGATTCAGCCGGCCGATTTTCATTATTTGGTTGACCCCTCGCCCACCGATGCCAATCTTACCAGCGAACAGCGCAAATTGATCCTTGGCGGAGAAGCCACCATGTGGACCGAACACACAACACAAGAGACTGTTGACTCGCGCATTTGGCCGCGCGCAGCCGCTATAGCCGAACGCTTATGGTCCTCCGAAAATATCAGGGATACCGAGGACATGTACCGTAGACTGGACATTATCAGTTTGCGATTGGAGGAACTTGGTTCCACGCATATCAAAAACAAAGGCATGCTGATGCGCCGGCTTTGCAATTCTCATGATACCGAAGCATTGGAGGTCTTAGTAGATGTAATTGAACCGTTAAAGATGTATCAACGCAATCAGGGCGATACCCTGTACACGGTGTTTTCACCTTACACAAAAATAGCAGATGTAGCCACGCCAGATCAAAAAGTAGCGCGTGAGTTTAGAAGGAACGTATCGAACTATGTCAGGTTGAAAAATGAGGGTTTGGGAAAAGATATTGTGGATCATCTGTTGTTGTGGAAAAGCAATCACCTCCGATTTCTTGAATTGGTGAAAAAATCTCCGGTCCTGGAGGAGGCAGCAATCTTATCAGAGAATTTAGCGGCGATCGCCAATGCAGGGCTTGAAGCCATCGGGTTTATGAACTCCAACGCCACACCTCCATCCGGTTGGAAAGCAAATACAATGGCAGTCATCCAAAAATCCAAGGAACAAGGTGGAAGATGCGAACTTCAAGTAGTAACAGCCATTGAAGAATTGGTAAGGGCTGTCCACTAAGTCTTGTGAACTTACCTGAAGGATTATTATCATAAAGAAATAGGCCTGCTTATCGGACACCAGGACACAACGATATGCTGGACCCTATGCACCATTAGAATTTAGTAAGTTCATAGTAAGCTCAAAAATTGATATATTTGACGACCATCCTCACGTTGATTGTACATACTACTTCATAATTGTCCGCCTTCAAGGTAGTAGTCTGCGTGCATCGTTTTATGACCCAGCTACACCTAGTACCATGGTAAAATTTAAAGCCGGAGTTTTTGTTGCATTACTATGTTGCTTGCTTTCAGCCTGTGATAATAAAGAAACCGTTCCAGTTCATCGACCGATAGATCCGTGGTTTTTTCGATCGGTTTTAGATAAGCAGCCACGAATGCTCACATTGGCATTGGATTCGGTATGCTATATCGCTTATGATCTCGCGCATTGCAATTTATATAAAGTGTGGAGGGGAGGCGTCACCTTGGAAGGCGCGGCCTATACAGACAAAAAGAATCTACAACCCACTTCATGGGGTAACTCCTACGTTTCGGGTGGTGTTCATCCTTCTAAATGGATTGCGGTAAGGGATGGAAAAGAAGACTCATCCAGAATTGTAAGTAAGGGTTATGCGCTAAGGAATAACCAAATCTCCCTGAAGTTCCAATTGATTCTCTCGAACGGAGACACGATTCGTATTGAGGAACGTCCGGAGTTTGTACGAAACGAAAATGGGAAACCGGGATTAGAAAGGCAATTTAGTACCGCCGGCATCCCTGACGGCACGACCCTATCTCTGGTGTCCGGGGATAGCACGTTTTTGCTGAATACGAATAAATCGACCTCTTTAATTACTTACTATAATGATCTTCCTGCTCAGTTTCCTCCTGCGCCGCAAGAGGAATTCGATCACAGGGGGCGGTATTGGATGGAAAAGAGCGACTGCTTTACCTGTCATGAGTTTGATAAGAGTACGGTTGGGCCTTCGCTTCGTCAAATTGCGCTGCGATATCAAAGGGACAAGAACGCAGATCAGCATTTGATAAAAAAGGTAAAAGAGGGTGGTACGGGCGCATGGGGCAACTCAGTTATGAACCCTCATCCTAAACTGACTGATGATGAGATAGATGTGATGTTGGATTATATACTTTCCCTGAAGCCAAAAGGTGATGAACAACCTATTTTGAGACCGCAGGTAAAACAAGAAGAGAAGAGGGAATCCACAAAACCTGGATTCGGATCACCGCTCGCGGGCATGCACCCAAGCTATGATCTCAGTACCATTCGCAGACATGATTTTCGACCTCGCGTGGGCGGGCTTGCATTTTTGCCCGACGGACGTTTACTGGTAACTACATGGGACACGATTGGCGGGGTTTACCTGTTGGATGGCGTTGAGACAGGAGACACCACCAAAATTACGGTTAAGCGGATTGCATCGGGGCTCGCTGAACCACTGGGGATTGCCGTGGTCGACGGGGAGATATTTGTTTTGCAAAAGCAGGAGTTGACCAGGTTAATCGATTTGGACGGGGATGACATTATTGATGAATATCAGGCGATCTGTAACACATGGGGGGTATCTGCCGACTTTCATGAATTTGCATTTGGACTGGTGTATAAAGAAGGGTATTTCTATGTTAC
>JBGPGZ010000031.1:0-17350 GCA_041484175.1 Cyclobacteriaceae bacterium
ATGCAGTCGCTGGCCCTCGGGTTTCTGTTCCGTGGACTGTATCGTTCTTTGAAATTGGAGATTAGAGGTTGGAAATTGGAAGTTGGAGGATGGATATTGGAAATTAGAAATTCGAAGTGGAGACGCGCGTCCACCTTCTAACTTCTAACATCCAATTTCTAATACACCATATCGCCGCGAATAAACGCCGCCGTGCGCGGATCTGAAGGGGAATTGAAAAACGATGCGGTGTCGCCGACTTCGATGAGGCGACCCGCCAGAAGCAAGCCGACGCGATGCGACAGGCGCCGCGCTTGGAAGACATTTTGTAGGATACAATACCGGTCGGTGGGATTATATCAACAGTGTCTCGGACGCCATGGCCTGGGATAAGGAATTTGTTAATCCGAATATTGAAGCGATTGCAATGACCTACGCATACATGCGCAATTATGAAGATCGTGTGCGGCGAGCCGTCAACACACCGGATCGAAACGGAAACTGTGCGCTTTGGCAGGGAGGAATGGAGCCAAATATTCCGGTTGGGTCGGAGGAGGGTATTTCGGCGAGCATGATAAAGGCGGTGGCTGGGGCCGAACGCGAACAGCACGACGGGGCCAGCGGGAAGTGGGTAGCACACTGGAAGATGGTACATATCGTAAGGCCCGTGTGGGAAAAGGCGGGAAACGCAAACCAGTTGGGAAGAAAATTTCCTCCTCTTACCTACTGGCCACAGGATGCTGACGGGCTAATGCTCATTGAACCTGCGCCAAGAACGATTCGTGGCGCACGAAACCTGCTGAGTGTTGCATTGCAGTACGGGAATGCCTTTGGGCAGGGAATGCAGGCTGCTGCCCTGAAGCCGGCAGACTTTTTTGACAATGATGATATTCTCTATCTCATGGAGGACATGGCCACCGGTGAGATACGATTGAGCATTCTGTGGGAATGGGTTCACAAGGGCGCTATCCTTACGGAAGATGATCCGGAAACCGGCGTTAAAGCCCGAGATGTTTTTACGCCTGCTCTCTTTGAAAGGCTTCTCGCGGAGGAATACAAAAAACTGCAGAACGCCCGTAACAAAGATGTATATGAGTCATCAAAAACTACCACCTTGCCAATTTCCCTCGAGATTGCTTCCTGCTATATGCTTGCAGAGTTAAAGCCACCCTGGTTTATCGACCTTCTTAACATCAACCTTAACAACAGCAATCTGGAAGTAGCCCGGAAGAGAATTGAGATGTATATGGAGGCACTCAAGGGAGAGGGTACGCGTATTACCGAAAACCTCGATTTCATTAAGTGATTCCTTGTGACCTTTGTGCGACCCTCGGCTCCATGTGGTAAAATGCATTTAACCACAAAGCACACAAGGGATTCACAAAGGACACAATGGGAATAACCGACCTATTGCAAATAGGTCTTTTTATAATATTCCATATAATCAGCGAGCTTTTCGGAGTAGCCCTCTAGATCCAATTTTTGTTCATCGATCAGGAGATAGTTCATGTCCGGTGCCCGGTTGGCGAAGTGCCTTGCTCTGTCTTGTTGGAAGAAATATTCCTTTTCCGGAGTCGACATTCCTTTTGGTAACCGCACTTTTTCCCAGGTCGTCACCAGCTCTTCATAGACTGTCTTCCTTTGTTCCATGTTGCCTTTTATCAGCGCTTGCGCTTTTTCCAAATGCTGATAAGCAAGCGCGTGATCTTCATAGTGAAGGTTGTGAGCCTGCTTAATCGAATTTTCTAATTCTGAGAGATCCTTATAAGTTTGCGCCGTGTGCAAAATCAATTGGGCGATTGAGCGGAATACCTCAAAATCATAGGCATGCTTCACGCCGGCTTTTAAGTTGCCTTCAATCGTTCGCATCACCTGTTGCATTTTTTCCTGCATCTCGACGGACTGTTTGACCATTGCGCTATATTCTTTATTCCAGAAAGGATCATACTCCAAAGCGTCTCCTCTGGGAAGATCGGGCAAATGTGTTTTTCCAATTTCGCCCCAGTGCCAGACTTTTCGTTCGAACGTGGACATATAATAATATGACCCCTCATTCATGAGTTGAAATAGTTCGCTCATCTTCGTCGCATTCGCCCCATAGTAATCCTTGAAGAAGGAATCCCGGAACTCATCTAACGTTGGCGCTTGACCATTCCACGAGAAAGCCGCCGCCAATGCAAATCGCAGCATCCAAACCTGATTATGCAATCCCGAGTCATCCCAGGAAGTGGTGATGATACCGTCAAACAAACCTGTCGGAGGAATCGTGGTCAAAAACTCGTGCGACTCCTGCAAGCAACCGGGGGCCTTTGTATCACCCTTCTCTTTATAATAGTAAGGCAGGAACAGATGCTCGATACCCGGATTGGGGTCGTAATCGTAAACTTTAAAGCCTAATGATTTCGCCTTTTTTGCAAATGTAAAATCCGGCTTTTCGTAGCTATAACTTTCTGTGAGGACCAGGCCCTTTTGTGGCAGGATGCCAATGGATGGCGAATTACTCATTTCCCATCCCATGGGCCGTTCCCAAACCATCACTTGTCGTCCCAGCGATTTCAAATGCTGGGCGGCCTTATTGACAAAAAGGAGATATAAACCGCTCTTGCCAATCTCAGCAGCTTTTGACTTACAAAGCTGGCAACTGCCAAGTTCATAGGTTTCGTCACTTCCGATATGAATATAGGTTGATGTGGGTGTTGCCGCGATGGCCTCACCCCAGAGATCAAAAAGCAAGCGATAAGTACTGTCCTTTAAAGGACAGAATTCCCAATTGGAAGAAGGGATTTCCCGCAAGCGTGCGTGTTGCGGCCATTTTAGAATGAAGCTTACATGGCCAAGACCCTGGACCAACGGCACGATTTGAATATGGTATTGGTGAGCGTATCGGGTCAATTGTTCCATCTCTTCGATTGTAAATGCACCGGGCGCTCCGATCTCCGGATGAGTGGTATATGCCAGTTTGTCTTCCCATTCCCATACAAGCATATTGATCTTATAATGTGCCAAATCGCGGATGAAGTCTTCCACGTACTCCATCTTATCCTGATGGTGCTTAGTATCATAGTGAACGGCTCGCTCCATGATAGAAGGCCAATCCGTAATTTCCATCCCTGCCACTTTATAACCACCGTTTTGCTTTTGAATCAGCTGCAGCAACGTCTGTGTTCCGTAGAATATGCCGGCGGAAGTAATTGCCTTGATCAGTATTTGTCCAGCAGAAGCGAACAACTGATACCCCTCGGCTCCTACCCGCTTGTCAGCACCTTTGCGAGAGAGTATGATCGACCCTTTTGCATCGACGGTACTGATGGAAGCATCCATATCAAAATCTTGTTTGAGAACGTGAACGAGATCTTTTGCCGTAAAAACGTCCTCCAGAGAAGCATTCTCGCCGATCACAATAATCATCTTGGTGGAGAAAAGGAAATCTTCTCCTTTTAATACAAATTCCTGGGGAGAAGGGATGACACTGATTCCAAGTTTGGGCAATTCCGTTGCCAGAATATCCAGGGGTGCCAGACACGCAGCCAGAAGGAACACCAGCACCGAGCACCCGCAAAAAGTTGTTGCCTTTTTCATTGTGAGCAAGTAATACGAAAGCTACTTATTATTTCATAAATTTGATAAAGGAACACATGATAAGGTACTGCATGAGAACTAAAATTCTTTTCCTATTGGTTACCTTGTTGATTTCAGGGTGTGGCAAGAGGCACTTTGTCTCACACGTTCAGCCTGGCAATCCTGAATTCAGAGCGAACACTGCATTTTATGAATTCGAAGACTTATCTTCGCCAAAATTTGCGGCGTTGCGAGACAAGTACCGGCTGGATACGGTCTTTCACGGTGAGCAAGATGAATTCAAGAGAATGTTGGTTCTGCGCGATTGGATTCACAAAGCGATGAGGATCAGCGATTACGAAGAAACTTATCCTGGGGATGGATTTCCTGAAAGAATTTTGGATGCCGGACTCAAGGGGCAAGGATATCATTGCGGACATTTTATGATTGTGCAAAATGCGGTCATGAATTCCTATGGTTATGTGACAAGGTGCCTTGGAGCGGGACCTGGCGTAAAAGGCGGTCCTGATGGTCATCATGGAATCAATGAGATCTGGAGCAATCAATTTCAGAAATGGTTTTTGTCGGATGCCAAGTATAACCATCATTTTGAAAAGAACGGAGTTCCGCTTTCGGCGCTGGAAATCCGAGATGAATACTTAAGGAACAAAGTTGCAGACGTCATGTTGGTGAAAGGACCAGACCGGGTATCCATTGCCTCGGATCATGTGGCGAATAAAAAAGGTGAAATGATAGAAACAACCAAAGAGGACTTCGCCCGCACCTATACCTGGATAGAATGGGAGTCAATCAATAACCGGTTTACAGCCTGGCCAGAAAACAGCGATACCCTCAGCAGGCTGAATATGTACGAGGATGCTTATTTTAAAGACCACACATGGATTTGGGACGGCAAACCTCATTGGGCTTATAAAACAAAGTACATGGTTTTGGTTGACGACCGGAATGCCATTGAATGGACGCCGAATATCATCTCGACAAAAGTAAAAACCGAAGAGGATAAAGCCCTGATTGAATTAAGTTCAACTACACCGAACTTAAAAACGTATCAACTCAAAGAACTCCCGGATGGAGATTGGAAAGACATACCGGGTACCATAGAAACAAAATTGAAGCTCGACAAAAATGAAATGGTATTTCGTACGGTAAATCTGGCAGGCGTTACAGGACCTGAGCATAAAGTCATTATCGAGCGATAACTCTCTATTGCACTGTTTAAATTCTAAAGAAATGCGAAAAGGTTTGATGGTGATGGTGTGCTTGCTGGTCCTGCCAGCATTGTTCCACAGGCATTCGGCAAAAGCTGCCCCAACATTGAAGAAAATAGTACTGATCGCGGGGAAGAAAACGCATGGCCCTGGCGAACACGAATATTTAAAATCAGTTCGGTTGTTGAAAGTAATGCTTGACAATGCGCCCAACCTGAAAGGTATTAAAACCGAAATGCATTTTAATGGATGGCCGACTGATCCTTTGACGCTAAATGATGCCGATGTCATCGTAATGTATGCGGATGGCACTGATTACAAAGAGGAAAGTGATCCGCTTTTCGCGGGGGATCATTGGGGCATTATTGAAAAGCAGATGAAAAGAGGTTGTGGATTGGTGGTGTTGCATTATTCGACATTTTCGCCCGTCAAGTTCAGCCAGCAGTTTATGGAATGGTCGGGGGGTTTTTTTGATTATGAAAGTGGAAAGCCAGGCGCCACCGGAAGGGAAGCCTGGTATTCCGATATCAAAACTGAAACGGCGACCGTAAGACCTGAGAATTCACACCCGATCGCGCAGGGCGTTCCGCCATTTGAGCTCCACGAAGAATTCTATTTCAAAATTCACTTTCAGGAAAATGACAAGCGATTGAAACCTGTGTTGAAAGTATCCATTCCGGGAGTTGACCGCGAACAAACCATTGCCTGGGCGGTAGAGCGCAAAGACGGGGGGAGAGGATTTGGTTTTACGGGAGGCCATTTTTATAATAATTGGGAAGTGCCGAATTATCGCAAACTGATCCTCAACGCGATCGTGTGGACTGCCGGTGTGAACGTACCCGCAGGAGGCGTTGAATCGAAATCTTATACAGATCAAGAAGTCAACAACTTGCTGTATGGAAAGCCAATTAAAGGGTTGATCTTAACGGGGTATCATTCGATTCACCATCCCTGGCAGGAAACCACGGCCGTTATTAAAACCTCCCTTGAACTTGATCCGAGAATACAGGTATCGGTGTCGACCGATATCGAGGATCTTGCAAATAAGAATTTACGTGAATATGATTTTCTCGTTCTTAACTATAATAATTGGGATAAGCCGGGACTCAGCGATCGCGCGAAGGAAAACTTTGCGGGGTATTTGTCAAAAGGGGGCGGACTCATCATTGTTCATTTTGCAGATGGTGCATTTCATTTTTCCTTGCCTGCTGGAGCCTCCGGCGATTGGCCTGAATTTAGAAAGATTTGCCGGCGCGTTTGGGACCATACGGGCAACAGTTCGCATGATCCTTACGGGAAATTTCAGGTGGACATTGTCAATAGCAAACATCCCATCACCAAGGATATAAAGTCCTTCGAAACGAGTGATGAATTATACTTCCAACAAAAGGGAGACTTGCCCATTGAACCACTGATAACGGCGCACTCGAAAGTAACGGGAAAGGATGAACCGTTGGCGTGGGCCTATAACTATGACAAAGGAAAAATATTCCAAATGCTTTTAGGGCATGATGCTGTTTCTTTAAAGACACCGGGTGTAAACCAGTTACTTGTGAACGCGGCAGTTTGGATTTCTAATCGCGAGCCTGTTGAATATTGATTATTGAGTACGAATTTTATTTCGTCCCTGACGGGACTTGGATTCCGACAGATTTTGTTGTTTACCAATATGCCAGCCCTACGGGCTTCAGAGGCGCCCATCGTCCAAATGATTTCTTAACTAAACCTCTACTCGTTTCCGTAATAGGAATTATGGATATACCAACTATGCGGATTTGAAACTTTGAACCTGTCCAAAGGAACCCGCCGGAGAAACCTGAGACCCGAGACGGTCTAATTTTTCTTAAAGTGTTGTTGCATTACTTTCGGATAATTCGCAAGGGCTATTTCCGGTGATTCGAGTTCAGGATGCCATAGCTTTTCCCATTCAAAACAATAATAACCCCGGTATCCTCCTTTTGACAACGCATCAATGGCTTCAAAAATCGGAGCTTCCCCATCTCCCAATAATGTATACTTCAATTTGTCATCGACCACTTTTGCATCCTTGATATGGGTATGATAGATGTACTTCTTTAACTTTTGATACACTTGCGCCGGCGGTTCTTTTGTTACCGACCACATATTAACCACGTCCCAAACCAGCCCTACGTGCGGATGCTCCGATGACTTCATGATTTTTTCCAGGTCTGCACTTTGAACGAGATCGCCATGCGTTTCCATCAGCACACGCACGTCGGTGCCTTTTGCATGATCTCCCAACTCAACAAGGCCTTTCACAATAAGATCGATCGTGGCGTCATGCTCCTGATCTTTTGGGAAATTATTGGGGAACACTCTTATGTAGGGGCATTTTAGCTCATCGGCCAGATCAATAAAGCGCTTGGCTTCGTCAATGTTACGCAGTCTTTCTGAAGGTTCACGGTGGTGCATTTGAGCGGAGGACCCCAGGCCGACAAATTTTAGACCGTTCGCATCCATGAGCTTCCGGGTGGAAAGGATGTTTTCAATGTTCCTGAATTCGCTGACCTTGGTCAGGTCTAATTCGCGCAGGATTCCGCGTATCTCAAGACCGCGATAGCCATTGGCCACCGCAAATTTGACAATGTTTGGGAATGTCCATTCCGGGCACCCCAACGTGGTAAAAGCCAAAAGTGGTTTGTTTTTCCTTGAATCAAAGGAAGTCGCCGCAAAACCAATGGCCAATAAACCTGCGGTAGTTTGTAAAAAGTCTCTTCGGGTGGAGTGGTTCATGATAAGCTTGATTATTGGTTAGGGTTTCTTTGTGCCTTGGTGTATTTGTGGCAAAGAAAGATATTGTGCCATGAAGACACCAAGACTCGAGCGAATCAAATCTTAGCGGACAGCAAATCGTACGGAGTGGGGCATGATCAAATATAGCAGGATTTTGCGGCCTTTGCGTTCTTAATTTTGCGGCCCTTGCGTGAAATGCATTTCTGTAAAACACCCGGATCGACTCTTCAGTCTGCCTCTTTACTACTTTTGTTTTTCTTTCCCCTTCATTTTTGTGGCCGGAGCGGGTTTGTCTTCAAACACCAGGTAGGTGTCAAAGTAAGGAAGCATTTCGGTATACATTCTGCCATCCATCCCGGCCAGTTTGTCGCCGTGTGTACCCAGGTATTCTTCCGCAAAGTGATGCACCCCGTAAGTCTCCAGCTTCTTGCTGAATTCCAGACAGGTAAGCGGAATATGTTTGAATTCGTCGTTTCTGCCCCAATCAAGTTTGAGCGCGTTAAAGCTTTTTAACGCCGACAGGTGATTCTCAATCATATTGATCGGGAAGTTTGCCTCCCATTGTTTTACAACATCAACATTGACCAACATGCTATCGCCTTTATAGTCGACAGGCAGGTTTGCATAAAGGGGAGGCTTTTGCTCATTGGGTGAATTCGCTCTGGCCAACGAGGTCAGCACGCTTGTGAAGAAATGGATGAAAACAACCTCTTCATTTTTTGCCGACGCGACTATTTTAAAATCAGGGTTGTTGATACTCATTTCCTCACCCCAGTTGAGGACTGCGGGACTCATTGCGTAAATCGAACCAAACACATCCGGGAATAACATTCCGACTCTCAAGGTTCCATAACCACCCATGGAATGGCCGGTAAGGCCCCGGCTGTTTCTGTTTGGAATCGTGCGGAAATTCTTGTCGACATAGTCTACGAGATCCTTACCAATAAAGTCCGCCCATTTTCCGGCGAGCGTGGAATTCGTATAAAAGCTTCCTCCAAAATGCGTCCGGCTGCTGGGCATGACGACAATAACGGGACGAATGTGCCCAAGCAGGACGGCCGTGTCGATCAGTTTATTGATATGCGTTTCAGAAATCACGCGCCTGTCATCAGCGCCAAAGCCATGCAAAAAATAGATAGTGGGATAGCGTTGATTGCCCGTTTCATATCCCGGAGGCAAATAAATCGTTACGCTGCACAAGGGATCCTCACCGCCATGATTGCCCTGAATGGACGCTGCAAGAATTTTTTGTTCTATTACTTTTCCCGCTTTGTTATGCTGACCATAGCTCCCAAAGGTGATCAGCAGGAGGAAGATGAATGATAGCCGGAGTTTCATAATTTTGAAGCAGTTATGAATGTAGTAAAATCGTCTTGTCTACCAAATCAAATTGTGCCTTGGTGCCCCGGTGGCAAAATAACGGCATTTTGCCACTAAGACACCAAGGCGCGAAGAAATCAAATGAGGGAAATCAGTATTCCGTTCAGCGAGGGATTATTATACAAAGAAGAAGGGGTATTTGGAGCTTGAGATAATAGAGTGAGTGGCACGCGTTGCAAGCGCGCCAACGTGGGGATAATAGAGTGAGTGGGAGTGGCACGCGTTGCAAACGCGGCGCCAACGTGGCAAAACACCGGCCTTTTGCCATAAGGACCGAAAGCGTAAAGAAATTAAATTGAGATGTCACTTTCCTACTGACTTGCCTCCAACACCAACACCCAGTCGCTCGCTCCGCTGCTGTTGCTTTCGGGAGGGGTGAATTCACGTGTGCCTTTATTCTCAAAAGGAGAACTGGCGATGGTGACATAGGTTCCGGCGGTGGGATCATACCAACGCGCTTGCGTGCTACCCTTCATTACCGCCAAATCCACGGTGATGCTTCCGCGATGAGCAGGGGGGATGTAAGCGACAAGCAGTGTTCCTTCCGGTGTTGCCGCCGCCGAAACATAATCGGCGCTTGACTCAACACTTCCACCTGCGGTAATCAGGTTTCTCATGCCATCTAATCCGGAAGGCACAAGGTCCCACCAGGAAATTGACTGGACAAAACTGTTTAGCTTTTGCATGTCACGCGAGCCCTGGGTATCAAGGTGTTTCTGCCAATCCGGGTCGTTAAAAGGCCATACGTAGCCATTCCCCGAAATGCATCCACCGATCGTACTCAACCAGCCCCACCACTGGAATCTTCTTACCGGTTGAATCGAACTCGGATTGAAATTTCTGCCATCCGGTCCTTCCTCATCATAAGGTTCTTCAAGTAAATAAGCAGGCAAAACAGGATTACGCGAAAAAGCGCGTCGACCAAGGGCGGGAACGGTAACGTTGGCAGGCGTCCAGGTATAGGTTCCGTTGAGTGTCATTTGGTCGCCGAAGTCGATCTGGTCTGTGCTGTTTTGTCCGCTGTCGGCCTCCGCACTATAGTGAATGGACTGCTGACCCGGAACACTTTTCAGACCTGCAATAAATGCTCCCTCTGCATCCTTTTCAGCAGCGGTAAATAGGCCGATGTCCCCGAGCAGCATCCAGACAATGTTCTTTTGATTTTTGTAGCGATGGGCGATCCAGGCGCCATACGCCTTCGACTTTGTCGTACCATTCGCCACCAGTTCCTTCATCCACCCCTGGTTACCCCCGGCGTAACCGAGGTAGGCAGGGAAGAAAAAGACCAGGACGCCTTTCGATTCACAATAGGAAAGAAAAGTGTCTGCAAACTTCCAGTATGCTTCATTGGGTGTGGTCATATCCGGCGCCTCGATGGTGCTATCGGAATATACAAGAGAACCCTTCCAGTCTGAACCATCCAGTCTCTTTAAAAACGGCTGATCCCCATTGCCATTGAAGGGCGGATGGTTCCCTCGCGGGTCATGATCAAGGACATGCATCTCGATTGAATTGTATCCAAGTGAAACTGTGTTGTCTATATAGGTTTGGTATCCGCTAAGAGGCTGTGAGATAATAAACCAGGATGTCCTCCCCAGAATGGGAAAGGGTTTGTTGTTATGATCGACAAGATATCGACCATTGGAGCTGGTCCTGACAGGAAATTCAATCAAAGCGCGGTCGGCACACGAACTCCCCAAAATCAGAATGGCAAGAGGGAATAAATAGAATTTATTTTTCACGTTCATTTCAATGTAGCCATTGGCACAGACTTTTCCAACATATTGATTCGTACTCAAACCACCCCCGCCCTATCCTCTGGAGAGACTTGAGACCCGACTATGCTGAAACAGCTTCGTCGGGCAGGCCTGAGACTTGAGACTTTTTTTTAAATCGAACATATTTAACAGCTTTGCTACAGCAATTGCAAGAACCATATCCTATGGAACAAAAGACCTCGACAACCAACTACGGGCACAAGGACATCCCCGGCAATCCATCAACGGCCAAAAGCAGCGAACTCAAACTAAACGACCGGAGTGATGGAAAGTCCTTGCGTTTATTAAGCGAAGAAGACTGGCAGTTCTGGATCACGAACGGCTACATCGTAGTCAAGGATGTCGTGCCAAAGGAACAGGTTGAACGCCTTGCAAAATTCCTTTGGGAGTTCGAGGAAAAAGATCCGGCGAATCCAGAAACATGGTATGCGCCGCCCCGTGCCGAAATGCAAATGAAAGAACTCACCAATACGGGTATGGTTGAAATTTACAACCACCAGTATTTATGGGACAACCGTCAATATCCAACGGTGCATCGGGCCTTTGCTGATATATGGGGAACGGAGAAATTGTGGGTTACGATCGACAGGGCAAATCTGAATTTGCCCATCCGCCCCGGGTATGAATACAAGGGTTTTATTCATTGGGATTATGATCCTGAAACAAAACCGCAAAATGTGCAGGGTGTTTTAGCCCTGGCTGATCAAAACGATGAAAACATGGGCGGCTTCCAGTGCATCCCTGAATTATACAGGACATACGATACCTGGAAATTGACACAACCCGAAGACCGCGATCATTTTAAACCGGACATTACGGGTTTTGAACTGGTGAAAGTAAAAATGAATGCCGGTGATCTCCTTATATTCAACAGTTTGCAGCCTCATGGGATAAGACCCAATCAAAGCGGAAATAAAGTTCGTTTAGCCCAATACATTTCCATGATGCCTGCCCAGGAAGACAATGAAGGATTGCGGCAATGGAGAATTAATTCCTGGAAGGAAAAAGTAGCGCCGGAGGGCTATGCATTCCCAGGTGATCCGAGGCAATGGGAAAAAACAAAATATCCGACTGCGAAATTATCACCCCTGGGCAAAAAGCTGTTGGGATTGGATAAATGGTAATCGCAAGAGATCGGTAAGAAAAGACCTTTTGCCACAACTGCCCGTCCGGTCAGGCTGTGGATCATAATTCAAAGTGGCATGGAAAAACAATGTAGCTAACACGGGATGAAGAATGGGAAATATCGGCTAGATAGAGTATTTTGACAAAATGAAGAACCTAAACATCTGGCACGTAGGAAACTGGTGTATTCACACGGGACAAAATTATGTAGAGTCGCCATTCTTATCCGCCACCAAGGGCGTGGAGGTCGTCAACTATGCCCAGCAATTTGATGATGCCGTCAAGGGTATTGCGGGCGCGACCGTTATCTCCCAGCCCTCATGGGAACTTTACAATATGTCGCCCGAAAGTTTTGATGAGCGCTTGAAGTGGGCGCATATTATCGTCTTTGGTGACGTGGAGACCAAGGTGCTTATGCTACATCCCGATTTCTTTAACCGGAATAAGTGGGGCGATCAATATGTAACATTCCCCGACAGGTTCGCGCTCCTGGAAGAGTGGGTGAAAAAGGGAGGACACTTTCACATGATGGGCGGCTGGTATAGTTTCAGCGGCGAAATTGGCAAAGGAGGGTGGAAACGGGTTCCTTTTCATGAAGTGCTTCCGGTAGTGTGCCTCGACGGGGATGATCTGGTTGAGTCCACCTCCAGCTTTCCGGTGCGCATGCAAAATCCGCGGCATCCGGTTTTGGCAGGGATTACCCTGGATGAGATTCCGCCGCTGCTCGGTTTCAATGAAACAAAACTGCGCGACGGGTGCACAAGCCTGTTGGATATCCAATATATGGGAAACTGGTATCCTTTATTGGCTGCCCGCACGTATGGCAAGGGAAAAGTTTCCGCCTTCACCACCAGCGCCAGTCCGCACTGGGGGATCAACTTAATAAAGTGGAAAAAGTACGACCAACTGTGGCAACAACTTTTTACAATGCTCTAGATGGTGATAATAACTCTTCAAGTCGGCCATGATCATCGCGACTTTGGTTGCCACGGATTACACAGATAAGCACGGATGAAGCTGACCTTGCGTGTTAATCCGTGTTATCCGAGGCCAATACCTATTTCCGCAGATTTAACCAGGAGGGAGTCCGGAGAACTAAAGTAGTGGTGTTGTCAACCACTTTAGAGTATTACTATATTTAATGACTAATTAAGGGGCGAAATGCCCCTGGCTCGTAACTGAAATCTCTTGTGTTGAAAAACAACCTTAGCAGAAACATTATCATCATCGGGGTTCTGTTTTTTGTCTTTGGGTTTGTTACGTGGCTGGGGTCTGTCTTGATTCCGTATCTGAAAATTGCCTGCGAATTAAATACATTCGAATCGTATTTTGTCGCCTTCTCCTTTTATATTTCTTATGCGTTCATGGCCATTCCATCCGCATGGGTGCTTCATAAAACAGGTTCTAAAAAAGGTATGACCACCGGTTTGGGAATGATGGCGGCCGGGACGCTTTTGTTTATCCCTGCTGCGATCACGCGTCTGTACCCGCTTTTTCTTTTAGGTCTGTTTGTTCAAGGAGCCGGGCTTACGATTTTACAATCTGCTTCAAATCCATATGTGACGATGCTGGGGCCGCGTGAAAGCGCGGCAAAAAGAATCAGCATCATGGGCATCTGCAATGGCATTGCGGGCGTGATTGCCCCTATTTTGCTGGGCGCCATTATACTGAAAGATGCCGATGGATTTACCGGTAAAATAGTAAGCTTGAATGTGCCGGAAAAAAATGCAATGCTGGATGCATTGGCTGAGCGCGTTGTAATCCCTTACGCCATCATGGCGAGCCTCCTTCTGTTTCTGGCGTTGCTGATCTATTTTTCCGGTTTGCCGGATCTGGATACGGAGGAGGAAGATGATACAACCCGTGCGGCCAATACGAATAAGAGAAGCATATTCCAATTTCCGCATCTGCTGCTGGGTGTTTTATGCATATTCCTTTATGTGGGGGTTGAGGTGATTGCGGTGGACACCATCATGGGCTATGCAGTTTCACAAGGCATTCCTTTATCGAGTGCAAAATTTTTTGCAAGTTTTACAACCATGAACATGCTGGTGGGGTACGGGATCGGTGTTCTCTGTATACCGCGATTCATGAAGCAAGAGCAAGCCTTAAAATACTGTGCGATCACAGGGATTGCTTTTATATTGATCGCCTTGTTTACGCAAGGGGTTGTTTCGGTGATTTTCATCGGTTTATTGGGACTTGCCAATTCATTGATGTGGCCTTCGATTTGGCCGCTTGCCATTGATGGGCTTGGCCGGTTTACAAAAAAAGGAACTTCTCTATTGATCATGGCCATTGGCGGCGGTGCCATATTACCCTTATCGTATGGCCGTTTGGCAGAAGTCTATAATACGCACGTGGCGTATTGGGTCGTCGTACCCATTTATCTTTTTGTTCTATATTATGCCAGTTCGGGCCATAAAATCCGATCTCATGAATAGAATGGGTGATAAAGTCAATCGGTGAAATAAAGACCTGAACTAAACCGACCTGTTTTCAATTCTCACTTTTGACAATGGCCCGTTCAGTTGCAATCTTTCTCTGCTTTAAGCTCTATACGCGATCAGCCACCATCTTTGCTTTAGGGTATTTACCTTCCTTGCCAGTTGCTTGATTGTGGAGTTAAGGCTAACTTTAGTAAAATAAAATGATATGAAGCGAATTCTTGTCCCTTGCGATTTTTCTCCTCCCTCCATTCAGGCTTTCAAATTCGCTGCTGAGATAGCACTCGCCGGTAAAGGGGAAGTATTCCTTCTCCACATTGTTGAAGTACCTGTCCTCCACAATTCCCTGTTGGTACCCGTGAAGGCTTATGAAAACAGATTCCTTAAGGAATTAAAGGGAAAAGCCAACAGAAATTTTGTGAAGATGAAAGACCAGGTGGATAAAAAGGTCAAAGCGCAATTGTTTGTCGAACAGGGAACTGTTGCTGCCGTTGTCAATAAATTTGTCAATAAAAAAAGAATAGATGTCGTAATCATGGGCACTCATGGTACAAGCGGCTTCAGGGAATTTTCAATCGGGTCCAATGCGGAAAAGATCGTACGCTCCTCAAAAGTACCGGTCATTGCCGTTAAGAAGGCCCCCCGATCCGCGTCTTTCAAGAACATCATTTTCCCGACGAATGTTGATACTGTGCAAAAGCAGCTAGCCGACTCCCTGAAGGCCTTACAAAGTTTCTTTAAAGCTAAACTCCATGTCTTATTTGTAAATACACCGCTCAATTTTACCAGGAACCTTGTCACAGAAAAGCATTTGAATGAATTTGCCAAGCGGTACCGGATGAAAAATTATACGATCAATATCTACAGCGATATCAGTGAGGAGGATGGCATCATCAACTTCTCGACCCGATTCAAATCAAGAATAATCGCCATGTCTACGCATGGACGGAAAGGTTTCGGTCATCTGCTCAGTGGAAGTATTGCCGAAGACGTGGTGAATCATGTAGATTGTCCTATTTGGACCCTTACTGAAAAAAAATAGGTGACAGAAGTTTTCAGGATCAGGACGGATAGTCAAATTGTTTTTATTTTTCCTTGGATTTTGAACCTTTTCCAGCGAAGGAAGAGAAATTGAATCATTAAGATCATATGCCCGAAAGCAATTTATCATTTGCAACACACATCGAAATGGTCATTGGTGCATTGTCGGTTGATACAAAGACCGGCTTGAGCGCCAAGGAGGCCAAACAAAGGCTTGCGAAGTATGGCCACAACACGATAGCGTCGAAAAAGGAAGTGAACCTCCTGGTGATTTTTCTGAACCAGTTTGTGAACGTGATGGTATACCTGCTGGCATTTGCGTCGGCCGTATCTTTTTTCTTTAAGGAGTGGCTGGACGGGATTGCGATTATCGTGGTCATTCTCGTTAACGCGATGATCGGGTTTTTCATGGAGTGGCAGGCGAAGCGCTCGATGGATGCATTAAAGAAGATGGTCACCGTTCCGGCCAAAGTGCTTCGGGATGCCCGCTTGACTGAAATTTCTTCCGAAGAGGTGGTTCCGGGCGACATTCTTTTCATTGAGGCCGGGGATATGATCACTGCCGACGCCAGGGTCCTTGATGACATCCAGCTGCAAGTCGATGAATCTGCCTTGACCGGAGAGTCACTTCCGGTAGACAAGCAGGCGGGCGTCCTGAATGAGAACGTGACCTTGGCGGAAAGAACCAATATGGTATACAAAGGTACCTATGCCACCAAAGGCAACGGACATGCAGTGGTAGTAAGCACCGGTATGAAAACAGAGTTGGGAGCCATTGCTACGCTCGTAGATTCCGCAGACCAGACCGCGACCCCGCTCGAAAAGAAATTGGAAGAGTTTAGCAAGAAGCTTATCGGAGTAACGGTTGCATTGGTTGTCATTATTTTTGTTGTGGGTCTTATCAATGGCCATGCATTTGTTGAAATGCTCGAAACCGCCATTGCATTGGCCGTCGCGGCCATCCCCGAAGGGCTTCCCATCGTGGCTACGCTCGCATTGGCGATGGGCATGATGAAGCTGGCAAAACAAAACGTAATCGTAAAGAAACTCGCCGCCGTCGAGACGCTCGGTGGTACCAATGTGATTTGCACGGATAAAACGGGAACGCTTACACAAAACAGGATCGAGGTCAATACGCTCTGTACCATGGAGGGAACCTCCGAATTAGACGGAAGTTCTTCGGAAACAATCGAACTCCCTGAAGGCCTTTCCTCCCAACGGTCCTTCACCCTCCTTCAAAGGGTAGCAGTTCTCTGCAACACGGCAGCGTTTCACGTGCACAATGGCAAGACGCACGAGGTGGGTGATCCGTTGGAAACAGGACTCTTGAAATTTGCCCATTTAACGGGCGGTAATATTGCGTCCATCCGGAGTGCCTATCCCAAAGTTAAAGAACAGGCCTTTGCTTCAGAAACCAAGATCATGGGGACGTTGCACAAAAACGAAACGGCATACTGGGTGGCGGCAAAAGGAGCCGTTGAAGAACTCATGGCAAAGTGTTCGCAATCCTTCAAAACCGACAAAGCCGTCTATCTGACTGAAGAAGATAAAAACTACTGGTTGCAGAATTCGGAGGACCTTTCCAAGGCCGGTCTGCGCGTGTTGGCTTTTTCCTTTCGGGAGAATTCGATTGAGGAAAAAGAGTTCATGCACGATCTCGTTCTTATTGGACTGATCGGTTTTTTGGATCCTCCGCGCGAAGATGTCAGGCAAGCGATTGCCGAGTGCCATTCGGCAGGAATAAAAGTGGTGATGATCACCGGCGACCATCCTTTTACCGCACGCAATATCGCGCAGAAACTGGGAATCATCGGCGAAAACGAGGAGGCGGCAATTCACGGGTCCGATATGCGTGATTATGAAGTGCTGTCGGAAGAAGAGAAACAGCAATGGATTGATTCAAGCGTTTTCGCCCGTGTGAGCCCGAAACAAAAACTTGATCTGGTCACGGTGCTCCAGGCCAATAACAACATTGTAGGAATGACGGGCGATGGAGTGAATGACGCTCCGGCACTGAAAAAAGCCGACATCGGTATAGCCATGGGGCTTCGGGGCACTC
>JBGPGZ010000032.1:0-17069 GCA_041484175.1 Cyclobacteriaceae bacterium
ACCCATGCTCCAGTTGGGATGTTTCAGGGCCTGCGCCCTTGTCACTGATTTTAAATCCGTCCGGCTTCTTCCGCGAAAGGGGCCGCCGGAAGCAGTCAGAATAATTTTCTCTACGCGGTTGTGAAACTCCCCCACCAGGCATTGGAAAATCGCCGAATGTTCTGAATCTACGGGATAAATATTGACACCTCTCTCTTTGGCAAGACGCGTAACCAATTCCCCTGCCACCACCAGTGTTTCTTTGTTCGCCAGGGCAATGTTTTTTCCTGCCTCAATAGCGCTGATCACCGGCTTCAAGCCTGCATAACCGACTACCGCAGCGACGACAAGATCGACCGAATCCATTTGCACGACGGTCCCCAGCGCATTTTCTCCCGCAAAAACCTTTATCCCAATCGGAATAAGGGCCTCCTTGACTTCTTGATAATTGGCTTCATCAAGGATTACTACCGCATTGGGCTTAAATGACCTGGCCTGTTCTATAAGCAAGCCGGCATTGCGATGGGCGGTAAGCACCTCCACCTCGAAATAATCGGGGTGTGCACGGATGACCTCCAGCGCCTGCCGGCCGATACTACCGGTAGAGCCAAGGATGGCGATTCGTCTTTTGGGGTTCAAATTGATTGGTGATTGGTGCGTTGCGATCGGCAATTTGCGCTTTAGATTTCCGTTTTGCTTCCTCATCATGAGCAAAAGCCTCATAAAAATAGGGAATACTTTATTAACAATATGAAATTTTCATTGTGTCCTTTGTGCAACCGTTGTGCGCTTTGTGTTTAATCTTTTCAGCACAAGGAGCGCAAAGGTCGCGCAAGGTTCACAAAGGAACCTCCGGCAAATTCTCAAAATTGCCATTCGGAATTCATCAATTATTCATCAATCGCAAATCAGCACCACCAAGAAAAGTTACGCCCACTCATTGCCTAACCAGTGACGGGTGTCATGGACTCAGAACGGGTTGAGTTGTGATTCATGATTTAATCACCGATCACCATTGTCACTATTTGCAAATCGTCTGAGTTCCTCCGCGATCTTCCGGTCATTCGAAAGGCGTGGAACCTTATTTTGACCACCGAGTCTACCTTGTGACTTCATGTACTCAATAAAGGCGTTCCTTTGCAACGGCGTAATCTTTAAAGCTCTCAAGATGTTACCGGTGATCAAGTCATCGTAATAAACATTCAGCGCGCGCAATTGGTTATCGAGTTCCTGAGCAAAAGCTTCAGGTTCACGTGGCGCGTTGGAAAATTCAATCAGCCATACATGATGCGGCAGCCCATCGGGTGGTGCAACCTGAGGGGCAACCGTAAACTCGACCAGTTCCACTTCGGGAAATTTTTGCATGGTCGACTTCATTGCTTTTTCTACTTCCTCACCGATAACATGTTCTCCAAAAGCTGAAATAAAATGCTTGATTCTGCCACTAACAATCAGCCGGTACGGATTTCGGCAAACAAATTTTACCGTGTCGCCAATCGAGTAACCCCATAGTCCCGCGTTGTTGTTAATGATCAGCGCATAGTTCTTACCCAACTCAACGTCTTCCAGGCTCAGCCTTTTTGGATTTTCTTTGAAGTATTCATCAACAGGAACAAATTCAAAAAATATTCCGGAATTCACCAGGAGCAAAAGTCCTTCCTCCTTCTGTGAATCCTGATAGGCAATAAATCCTTCGGACGCCGGATAAGTTTCAATCGAATCAATTTTTCTGCCGATGGATTCATAAATCCTGGCGCGATAAGGGTCAAAGTTGACTCCCCCATAAACGAACACCGAAAAATGAGGAAATACATCCTTGATCTTTTTGCCGGTCCGCGCCTGAATGCGGTCAAAATACATTTGCACCCAGGGCGGAATGCCGGAGATCAGCGTCATGTCAGCACCCAGTGTTTCATCGATAATCCTTTCCAACTTCTGCTCCCAATCTTCGATGCAATTGGTTTGATAACTTGGCTTTTGATTTGCCCTCAAGTAACCGGGCACATGATGATTGACAATGCCTGAAAGTCTTCCGGTTTTTATTCCCGCCTTCTCATCCAACACAGGACTGCCGGACAAAAAAATCAGGCCTCCGTCCAAAAAGGAAGAGTTGCCGGTTTCATGAACATAACTGAGCAATGCATTGCGGGCGCTGTTGATGTGATTGGGCGTCGACTCACGGGTAATTGGAATATACTTCGTACCCGATGTCGTACCGGATGTTTTGGCAAAATAGGCGGGTTTACCTTTCCATAGAATGTCCGGTTTGCCTTCGAGCACTTGTTCGATGTACGGTTTTAGCGTTTCATAATCGCGAACGGGGACCTGCTTCTTAAAATCTTCATACGACCGTATCGAGGCAAAGGCATGATCTTTTCCAAACACGGTACTGCTGCCACCTTCTATCAAGGAACTAAAAACCCTTTGTTGAAACCGGACAGGTTGAAAAGACCATTCCTTTGTCTGACGTGCGATGAGGCTGGCAAACGGTTTGGCCAATAGCGAACGGATTCCCATAGGAGGCAAAGGTATACGATGAACCGGTTAATATAAAAGCAATAGGATCTACCAGGTATCATTCTGTCATTTTTTCCGCTTTCTTAAATTGGGGCGATTTTTGTTTGTCCTTATATCCCTTTTGAGAACTAAACACCTTGAAAGTGATTGCGTTTTCAACGATTAAAGAGCATCCAATGAAGACTGTACAATCCATCGTCGCGGGTTTTCTGGCAGGTATAGCCGGGGCCTCTGTATTTTATGCCTACCAAGGTGAAAGGAAGCTCCAGGAGGAACAGGTTATTCAATACCCGGTCTCTGATGTAGAACCGCTCAAGGATCGTCACGCGATAGCCGCAGCGAACTCGCCGGCAAGCCCCATCAATGTTGACTTCAGCGATGCAGCTTCCAAAGCCATCCCCAGTGTTGTGTACATTAATAGTATTTCGCAAAGCGGGGTGTCTTATTCATATTGGGATTTGCTTTTCGGCGGTGGCGGTCAGCAAACACAAGTGAGTTCCGGATCCGGTGTCATCTACACATCGGATGGCTATATCGTCACCAATAACCATGTCGTGGAATCGGCCGAAAAAATTCAAGTGATCTACAACAAGAAGGTTTATGATGCCGAACTGATTGGCACCGATCCCTCCACAGACCTGGGTGTGTTGAAAATCAAAGAAGACAATTTGCCTGCGATCACACTAGGAAGCTCAAAAAATCTCGCGGTTGGCGAGTGGGTGGTGGCCGTCGGTAATCCATTTTCACTTTCATCCACCGTCACAGCAGGCATTGTAAGCGCCAAAGGCAGAAGAATTAATATCGTTGAAGATAAATTCCCGATTGAGTCATTTATTCAGACGGACGCTGCTATTAATCCCGGTAACAGCGGTGGAGCCTTGGTCGATAAGAATGGGGATTTGGTCGGCATCAACACGGCCATTCTTTCGCGGACAGGATCATATACCGGTTACGCGTTTGCCATACCGGTTGATATAGCAAAAAAAGTGGTGGGGGATTTGGTTAAGTATGGGGTTGTACAAAAGGCCTTGTTTGGCGCCAACATCGTCGATTATGACTACCAAAATGCATTCAAATTCGGACTGAACACCGAAGTGAAAAATTTCAAAGGGGTCTTGCTGGAGTCGTATGAGAAAACGGGGGCGGTGATTGCTGCGCGCGAAGCAGGACTTAAACCTGGAGACATTATCACGAGAATCAACAATGCTGAAATTGATTCCAAAAGCGAGTTTGAAGAAGAGTTAGCGTATCGTTCGCCAGGCGATAAGATCCAGATCACCTATGTCCGCGGTGATGAAACCAAAACAGCGACGGCACTGCTGCTGAACAGGAATGGGGAGGGAAATCTAATAAAGCGAAAACTCTACAGCGATCCCACTGTTGGCGCTACATTGGAAGCGGTCGAATATGGCGTTAAAGTATACCGGATAAAGGAAGGGCTGTTCAAAAAACTCGGGATTCCGGAAAACTATACGATCATCTCCATCAACCGCCAACGCGTAAAAAACCCTCAAGATGTGATTGATTTCTTTAATCAATACAAAGGCCGGGTTTTGTTGTATGGGATGACCAGTTCGAAGGAAGAGCTACCGCTGCAGTTCATATTGCAGTAAGCTGATTGAAAAGCGAAACAATCCTCCTTAGGATGCCATTCGCAACTTCAGCTTCTTGCTTAACTCATCTACCGAGTTTTTGAAATTAGGATCGGTCTTCATCATGTCTTCCACGGATTCAAGGGCATGGATGACAGTGCTGTGGTCGCGGCCGCCAAAATTTTCGCCAATCAAAGCAAGGGTGAGCTGTGTATATCGCTTGCAGAAATACATCGCCAATTGCCTGGGAATCACAATCTCGCGTTTTTTTACTTTTGCTTTGAGGAGTTCAATGTCGACCTTAAAATAATCGGCGACGGTTTTTTGAATAAAGTCCACGCTGACGTCGGATTGGATTTCTTTCACAATATTTTTTAAAACCTCTTTAGCCAGCTCGAGGTCAATTTCCTTTTTTAACAAGGTCGCATGGAAAATCATGGAATTGAGTACGCCTTCCATATCGCGCAAGTTGGTATCAACGCTGTAAGCAAGATATTCGGCCACTTCCGTGGGAATTTCAATTCCGTCCGATTCCATCTTGTTATGGATGATCGCCAACTTGGTTTCAAAATCAGGCTCTTGCAAATCAGCCGTAAGCCCCCATTTAAACCGAGACAACAAGCGTTCCTGGAACCCTTTTAGGTCACGTGGAGGGCAATCGCTGGTCATGATGATCTGCTTGCCAGATTGATGCAATTGGTTGAAAATGTGGAAAAACATTTCTTGCGTCTTTTCCCGGCCGGCCAAAAATTGAACATCATCAAGGATCAACAGATCCACCTGTAAATAATAATTTTGAAATTCCTGGATTTTATGATTCTGCAGCGCATTTAAGAACTGGCTGGTAAAATCGTTTTGGTCCACATACAAAACTATTTTGTTTGGCAGGCTTTTTTTGATCTCATTTCCAATCGCCTGCACCAAATGGGTTTTTCCCACCCCAACGCCTCCATAGAGCATCAAAGGATTAAAAGAAGTGACGCCCGGTTTTTTCGCGACGGCCACTCCCGCGGACCGCGCCAGGCGGTTGCAATCACCTTCGACGAAATTGTCAAACGTATAAGAGGGATTCAATCTTGAATTAACCGTTTGCGGGTTCAGCGCCTTAAAGCTGAAGGGTGAATAGTCCTCCCAATTGCTGTTGCTGTTTACTTGTTGAAGGTTATTTCTTTTCAAGCCATTGCCATTGGGGTAATTGACCATCAGCGGAGGGTTTCGCTGGTTTCCGCTGTCAACAATCACGGAATACTCCAGTCTTCCGTTGGCGCCCAGCACTTCATGAATGGCTTTCTTCAAAACGGGCACGTAATGCTCCTCAAGCCATTCATAAAAAAATTGCGAAGGCACTTGGATGGTCAATACATCGCCCTCGTTGCGCAAGGGAGTGATGGGCTTAAACCAGGTGTTGAAATTTTGCTCGTCAACATGCTGCTGAATGATGACTAGACAATCATTCCAAGCGGTAGTAGAATCAACTTCCATGCAATAGAGGATAGGGTTTCGGATTTAACGGTCCCGCGATAGGGAAGGGAGACAAAGGTGTAAAAAAATGAAGACAAAAAAACAAAAATGAGATATGATTTTTTGAAAAGATTTTTCTCATAAGATTTTGAAAAATGAATTCACGCGAGGATAGCCTAAGACCCACAAAATTGATGTGTAATGTGGAATTTCTTGTCGCAAAAGGTTTTTTGCGGGCGTCCTTGCATTAGTGATAACTAAAATTCAATTTGAAACTTCGATAATAAAGTTTTTTTCATGCAAACTTCGACTTCTCGAGAGAAAAAAATCGGCCTATTCGCCTCTTCTTCAAAAAAAGAATGGATTGAAGCCGCAAAACTCGAGTTGGAGGGCACAGGCCTTGATGAAAAACTAAAACTACAGATTGATGGAATCGCCGTTTTCCCTTATTATGATCAAAGCGATCTGCCCGAAGGTGATTTTCAGCTCCCTCCTTCGCAAAATGAATTTTTAGGGCCGCGAGCGTGGTTCAATGTGCCCAGGATTACAGTGATTAATCCAACGGATTCAAACGAAAAAGCCCTGTGGTCATTGAATTCAGGGGCCGATGGGGTTTTGTTTGAGCTTTCCGGCACAGCGGATGCAAGTGTACTGTTGAAAGATATTGAACTGCCGCATTGCTGCATGACATTTTTGGCCGGTATTGGACACGAAGCGTTCTTTCATGAATACGCTGCGTTGGCCAGCGCAAAAAAATACGGCCCCCCATTGATGTCAGGGGCGATTTTTTGGGATGCGTGCCCTGCAGGGTTCCTTGGGCTAATGAAAAAGTTCAGGGGCTGGGACCAATTTCATGTACTTGGAATTGCAGCCGGCGAAATCGGCCCCCCTACAGAGTTGATAGGAACACTTCTTGCCAAGGCGGTTAAACAAATTGATTTTCTGGTGGATCAGGGGGTGAAAATAAATGAGGCCTTGCATTCTGTTGCTTTTTCAGTTTCCATTGGCAACGATTTCTTTTTAGAGACCGCCAAATTAAAAACACTGCGGCGGCTGTGGATTCAAGTTGCGAGGACCTATGACCCCCACAATCCTGCTCCCATCTTTATTCACGCCAGGGTAAAGGCATGGGAAAATCAGGAATATCAGCCTCATGGAAATATGCTGAAAAGTACCACAGCCGCTATGAGCGCTATTTTTGGTGGCTGTGATGCGTTGACCGTGGAGCCCGGAGAGAAGCATCATGAGATGATGAACCGAGTTGCCCGAAATGTTTCATCAATCCTGCGCGAGGAATCCCATCTTGGAAAAGTTGCAGACCCTACAGCAGGTTCTTATTACCTTGAAAACTACATGGATCACCTTGCACAAGGGGCTTGGAAAAGGTTTCAAATACTTTCATGAAAGGTAAACCCGACTTTTCGAAAATAGCATATAGCAGGTTTACGCCGCCTTCGTTGGGCACGAAGGGAACGTCTTGGCTTTCACCGGAAAAAATTGATATCAAACCGACTTATGCGAAGGCGGACCTGCAGGGATCGGAGCTCTTGAATTTCGCCGCGGGACTCCCGCCGTTCTTGCGGGGACCCTATGCAACCATGTATACGCTGAGACCCTGGACGATCCGGCAGTACGCCGGTTTTTCCACGTCCAAAGATTCCAACGCATTTTACCGGAGAAACCTGGCAGCCGGCCAAAAGGGACTCTCGGTGGCATTTGATCTCGCCACCCATCGCGGATATGATTCCGATCACCCGCGGGTATCTGGCGATGTGGGTAAGGCGGGAGTAGCCATCGACTCCGTGCTTGATATGAAAATACTCTTCGATCAGATACCGCTCGATAAAATGTCTGTCTCGATGACGATGAACGGTGCTGTTATTCCCATCATGGCATTTTACATTGTGGCCGCCGAGGAGCAAGGTGTAAAGCCACAACAGCTCACCGGCACTATTCAAAATGACATTCTGAAAGAATTCATGGTGCGCAACACGTATATCTATCCGCCCGGGCCTTCGATGCGGATTGTCTCCGACATTTTTCGCTACTGCTCCATGCACATGCCCAAATTCAACAGCATCAGCATCAGTGGCTATCACATGCACGAAGCGGGTGCGCCAGCACACCTTGAACTCGCCTACACATTGGCGGATGGCCTTGAATATCTCAGGGCGGGATTAAAGGCCGGAATCGCTATTGATGACTTTGCTCCCCGGCTGTCTTTCTTCTGGGGTATTGGAATGAATTTCTTTATGGAGATTGCCAAAATGCGGGCCGCTCGTTTGCTTTGGTCAACCATGGTGCGTTCGTTTCAGCCCAAAAACCCAAAGTCCATGGCGCTGCGGACACATTGCCAGACTTCGGGATGGAGCTTGACTGAACAAGATCCTTACAATAACGTGACAAGGACCTGCATAGAAGCATTGGCAGCAGTCCTGGGAGGTACACAATCCCTTCACACGAATTCGTTGGACGAAGCAATTGCCCTGCCCACAGACTTTTCCGCGCGCATTGCACGTAACACGCAACTTTACCTGCAAAAAGAAATCGGCATCACCCGGGTGGTTGATCCCCTGGGGGGATCCAGCTATTTGGAATCATTGACGCATCAGTTGGCCAATGGAGCACAGCTTCTGATGGATGAAGTAGAAGGCCTTGGCGGGATGACCAGGGCCATTGAAAGCGGAATCCCAAAGATGCGTATTGAAGAAGCGGCAGCGGCTAAACAAGCCCGCATTGATTCGGGGAAGGACGTGATCGTAGGCATGAATAAATATCCGACCAGCGACAGGCCTGATTTTGAAATTCTGGACGTAGACAATACGGCTGTGCGGCAAGAGCAAATTGCAAGGCTCGAACAACTCAGGCGTGATCGCCGGCAACAGGACGTTGACGCTGCGTTAAACGCCCTGACGGAGGCCGCCATGAGTGGCAATGGAAATTTGCTGGAACTTGCGATTGTGGCTGCCCGGCGACGGGCCTCGCTCGGTGAAATTTCTGCGGCCATGGAAAAAGCGTTTGGGAGATACAAAGCTACCATCCGATCAATTTCGGGTGTATATTCAGGAGAAATGAAGAATCGGAAAGAGTTGCAGGAGGTGCAAGGCCTTTCGGATCGGTTTGCCAAAAAGGATGGCCGGAGGCCGCGCATTCTGGTTGCTAAGATGGGACAAGATGGTCATGACCGCGGGGCAAAGGTGATCGCAACGGGTTTTGCTGATCTGGGCTTTGATGTCGACATAGGCCCGCTTTTTCAAACGCCGGAGGAAGTAGCCAGGCAAGCCGCCGATAATGATGTTCATGTGATCGGTGCATCGAGCCTGGCAGGCGGACATAAAACCCTGGTCCCCGAATTAGTCGAGGCGCTGCATAAAATAGGCCGTCCGGATATTCTGGTTGTTGCGGGGGGTGTAATTCCACGGCATGATTATGAATTTCTCAGCAAGGCTGGCGTAGCGGGAATTTTTGGGCCAGGAACTCCGGTAACACAGGCAGCAAGGGCAATTCTGAAAAAACTCCTGGGAGAATAAATCATTTCGCTGTCCCCGATGGACCGTCTGATTTATCGGCGTGGGTTTGGCGGACAAGGACATGGACCAGGATAAACGCAGTGAAAAATCGTCCTTAATTCCGTATATTTAATTTGGAAAATCAACACTTATGAAACGCTACCTCTTTATCCTGCCCGCAATGTTTCTCATCCTTGCGTTGACGTCCAAGAAGGCCAGTGCGCAAAGTAAGTACGATAAGGCCATCCAGGCCGCCGAAGTGATCTATGAGACCGGGGACTATAAGAAAGCTCAAAGCAGTTTGGATAAGTTTAAGAAAAAGGCGTTTAAGAAACTCGGGCAGCAAAATCAGTATACCTCCACCTATTATTTGCTAACGGCCAAGTACAGCCTTGCCTCCGGCATCCTGACTGATTTTGAAACCAACATACAAACCGCGATTAACGCAAGCGTTGCTGCGAACCAGGAGAACAGCCAAAAGCATGGGCTACTTTTGTTGGATGTAGCCGAACTCTATACTCAAAATGGATCTTTTGAGAAATCAAAGGAGTACCTCACGAGCGCAAAAAAGATTTTGGCAGGAGGCAACTTCATGACCGATGCCATTCAAGCGCGGTGGAATGTTGACATGGGTGAAGTGCTGATGGGACAGGGATTTTATAATGAATCACTGACGGCATTTTGGACAGGGAAAAGTTTTTACCAAAAAAGGGCAGTAAGACAGGAAAGCTTCGTCGATGACAAAGGAAATTTGAAGAGTCGCAAAATACCGGAGGAGGAAATTACCCAACGTTATGAAGAATACGCCCGGGTGCTCACACTCATCGGGAGAGCTTATGGAGAACAGGGCAACTTAAAATATGCCGACGATACCCTGGTGTTTGCCGCTCAATGGATCAAGAAAAACCTTGGAATGTCGAGCGTGTTCTATGTAAAAAATCAACTCTATAACGCTATTATCCTTGTCGAGAATGGAAATGAAAACCTTCCCCGCGATCTGGAGTACAACAATACATTGAATAACCTTACTGCATCGCATAAGCCGTCCCATTACCTTGCCATCGAATTGTACGAGCAGTACCTGAAGGAGCTTCTTAAAGGAAGCAGTCAGGCGCGTTATCTGAACACCAAGCTGGAATATGAAAAAATGATCAACAGCAATTTCAAGGAGGGAAGTATATACCGGGTCAGACTAAAGGCGGTAGAATTCGATTCCAAGCTCAGCAGCGACAAAACGAGAAACCTGGAGAGCGATGCGCTCAACGTCCTCAACCACACGTCTGGTCTGCCCCATGACAATATTACCACGGCGGAGGTTTTGGAATTTCTTTTTGAGTTGGCTCTCCAGGAGAAGAAGTATCCGAGTGCTGAAAAGTACCTCAATGACATCATTGCAATCAAAAACAATCTGTTTGGAGAAGGTGCGCCGAATGCCCACCTGGCAAAAGTGCAACTGGCGAATTTCTATCTTGACTATACGAATAAACTCATGGAGGCCGGCAAAATTTATGAGGAGAGTTTCAAAAGGATCGTTGAAAAGGAGATCGGGCCGTGGCATAAAGATCACCTCAATATTCTCAACCACATGGCCAACCTGTACGAACTTATAGATAATTATGCAGAAGCGACCGCTATCCTGGACAGGGCTGCTGATGTTGCCCGGTCGAAGTATGGGGACCAGGACTATCAGTACGGCGTCCAACTCAACAACATAGCCAAGCTTCGAATCAAGTTAGGCCAATATGAGAAAGCGGAAGAAGAACTTTCCAAGTCTTTGAAAATTCTTGAGGAATTCCGGAAAGATGACGACAAAAAGATCTATCTCATCAATGCCACTGAGACCCAGGCTACGCTATTTGGTATCAAAGGTCTTTTTGATGAGGCGCAAGACGCACTCAATCGTTCATCGAGGATAATATCCAAGGCCGACAACCTGGTAGGTGTTGATGAGCTGAGTACAGCAAAAGAACTTTCCAGTTTGTTGATCCAACTCGGCAGGTACTCGGCCACGGAAGATCTGCTTGACCATCTCATCGCTGATTATGAAAAACTTTTTGGAGGCAGTTCGTTGAGGTTGATAGAGCCGCTCGTCAACAAAGGACGACTCACATTGGCCCAGGGCGATTACACGGAGGCTGAAAAAATTGCCTTACGGGCAAACCTGATTGCAATTGGAGTATATGGTGAGAAGTCGACCAAGACCGCGCCAACCCAGAAACTGCTGAGTGATATTGACTACATCATCGGAGATTATGACAAAGCCGAAGATTACATCCTGAAGGCATTGGCCAGTCAGGAAAAGCAGTTTGGACGTCAGCACATTGAGGTTGCAAAGTCCCTTTCGCAATTGGCACTGATCAAGTTCTATAAGGGCGATGACCGGAAAGAAGTGGAGAAACTCATGCATGAGTCGCTTGAAATCATGGGCAGCAAACTCGGGACAGACAATCCCCAATACGCAGAAATCCTTAAAAATGTGGCCGTTCTTTACATCTCTGAAAAGAAATATGATATCGCTTTTAGTTCACTGACGCGGGCAGAAGGAATTTGGCGCGCCAAAACAGGTTCGAAAAGCAATATCAATGCCGCCAGTATTTATGGACTCACCGGCGATGTATATTATCAATTAAAGAATTATAAAAAGGCCGAGGAATTCTACAATAGAGGCAAGGATTTGTACGAAAGGTTCTTCAGCAACAAACACCCTGAATACGTAAAGGTGCTTTCCAAACTTGCCAAGGTTTATTACATGGAAAAGGATTACAAGCGCGCCAAGAAAAACATCGAAGAGGCTTTGGGTAATTATGAGAATTTTATCAAACTATATTTCCCGGCCCTCAGCGAGCGCGAGAAAGCAAAATACTGGAACACCATAAAGGGTGATTTTGAGTTTTACAATACACTGGCTTTCGGTCAACTCGAGGACTTTCGTGACCTCGCCGGCAAGGTGTACAACTATCAGCTTCTTACCAAGGCATTGCTCCTCAGTTCTTCGATTAAGATCCGGGAGCGCATCCTGAACAGCAACGATGAGAACCTGAAGTCAAACTATAACCTGTGGGTCCAGAAGAAAGAATACTTGACCAACGCACTCTCCATGAGTACGCAGCAACTCATCGATAATGGAATCGATGCTGCGGCGCTGAGCAATGAGGTGGAGCGCCTCGAACGGGAACTCAGTGAGAAGTCGGAACTGTTTGGCCAGAGTTTTGAAAACAAGAAGATCACTTATGAAAATGTTCAGAAATCCCTGGGCAAAAATGACGTAGCCGTAGAAATGGTCCGGTATCGTTTTTTCAACCACACTTTAAGCGATTCAATCATCTACGTAGCCCTGTATGTGAAGAATGACAATACGCGGCCAAAAGTGATCCAACTGCCGGAGGGTCATCGTATGGAAACACGCTATTTCCGGTTCTACCGGAACAGCATAATCAGCAAGTTGCCCGACACTTATTCCTATAAAGTCTTCTGGGAACCAATTCAAAAAGAGATAGGACAATACTCGACCATTTACTTGTCTCCGGACGGTGTTTATAATCAAATCAATCTCGAGGCAATTCCTACACCGGATGGAAAATATGTGATCGACAATTCCAACATCGTGATGGTGAGCAACACCAAAGATCTTTACCTGCGCAAAGTAAAATCCAAAACAGCGAGTTCATCGAATAACGCCACAATGTTTGGCAACCCTACTTTCTACCTGCTGGCTTCCGCCTCCAACTCGATCGCCTCGCTGCCAGGAACCGAAAAAGAAGTGAATGAACTGCAAGACTTGCTAAAGCAAAAGGGCTGGAAAACCAGTGAGTACACAGAGTCCTCTGCCAGCGAAGAGCGTGTAAAAGAAGTCGATAGCCCCAAAATCTTTCACATAGCCACCCACGGATTTTATACTGCTGCGGTAGACCCTAACGATGCGGCCAAGCTGACCGAAAACGAAGCGATGATGACCGAAAACCCGTTGCTCAAAACCGGCCTGTTGCTGAAAGGAGCCGGTGACGTTCTCAACAAGACCAAGTACAATTACAATATGGAAAGTGGCATCCTCACTGCCTATGAAGCCATGAGCCTTAACCTGGACAAGACCGACCTCGTGGTGCTGAGCGCTTGTGAGACCGGCCTGGGGGAAATTAGCAACGGTGAAGGTGTTTACGGGTTGCAACGCGCTTTCCTCGTGGCAGGCGCCAAAACACTCATCATGAGTATGTTTAAAGTGGATGACGAGGCTACACAGGAACTGATCCTCAACTTTTATAAGAAATGGCTCGCGAGCGGAAATCTCCGTCAAAGCTTTATTGAAGCCAAGAAGGAACTGCGCGTGAAATATCCTGAACCGATCTATTGGGGAGCCTTTATGATGATCGGGCTGGATTAGAATTATTGAGGACCCGTGACCGAAGTGCTCCGATCAGGTTGGGGAAGACTATTCAGCTTTGGTAGTCCTTTTGGCCTGGCCCTGGTCCTGTTATTTGGAATACCCAGATTCCTGATTGTATTGCAGGCCAACCGGACTGGCAATTACAGTTATGTCTCCCTCCTCTTTCTGGCCATGTGGATTGCCCCATTTATTCTTCTGACCGGCGACGGAAGAAGATCGATCGGAATGAAAAGGCCGGTCCATTATTCATGGTTGTTTTTTTCATTGCTAGGGGGAATGGCAGTTTGTGCCGTTATGATTGGCGCAGCGGAATTATTCTTTGGCACCACGACCAACAATTGGTTTATTTATATTTCAAGGTCATACCCGGCAGCTGCCATTATCAGCAATCCAGGTCCGGAGAAACATGTGTACTTTCTGATTTACGCTTTGATTGGGATTACGCTAAGTCCTGTCGGCGAAGAGTTGTTATACCGGGGCATCATCCACGGAAGCTTTGCAACCCAGGCGGGAGAATATAAAGCGTCGCTTTTTGACAGTTTGGCATTTGCGTTGACGCATGTTGCCCACATCGGGATCATCTATTTTTTCGCCGGCTGGTCATCCCTCTTCTCCGGTTTCCTATGGGTCCTTTTTATGTTTGGTGTCAGCCGTCTGTTTTTTATCTGCAAGGAAGAAACGGGCTCCCTGCTGGGGGCGATTCTTTGCCATGCCGGCTATAATTTGGCGATGACTTATTTTATTTTTTACCATATCCTTTTGAAATGAAACGAAGAAACTTCCTGAAACAAAGCGCTCTTGCCGGGTTGGCCTTGACGGCGCTGGCAGACAGTTCATGCGGCACACGTTCTGATAAAGAACTCGCGGGTGGTGCTACAACCTCTTTACCCGATGACTTTCCATTGAACGATGCGACCCTGGACGAACTGCAGGAGAAAATGCAAGGCGGCGAATATACTTCGCATTCCATCACGGAGATGTACTTACAACGTATCCGGGAAATCGATCAAAATGGTCCAAGGCTCAATTCCGTTATCGAATTGAATCCGGACGCACTTACCATTGCCGGTGCTCTGGACCTCGAGCGAAAACAGGGAAAAGTACGTGGCTTGCTTCACGGTATTCCAGTTTTGATAAAAGACAATATTGATACAGGGGACTCCATGATGACGACCGCGGGCTCCCTGGCGTTGGTGGGCCACAGGGCGACCAAAGATGCATTTATTGTTAGTCAATTGCGCGAGGCCGGCGCCGTGATCCTGGGAAAAACGAATTTGAGTGAGTGGGCCAACTTCCGGTCAACCCGTTCAACGAGTGGCTGGAGCAGCCGCGGTGGCCAAACAAGAAATCCTTATTCGCTTGACCGCAATCCGTGTGGGTCGAGCGCCGGATCCGGGGTGGCCGTAGCCGCCAACCTTTGTGCTGTGGCCATTGGCACTGAAACCAACGGCTCCATTGCCTGCCCATCATCCATCAACGGCATTGTAGGTATCAAACCTACCGTGGGATTGTGGAGCCGCACGGGGATCATTCCTATTTCACACACACAGGACACCGCTGGACCAATGACCCGATCGGTCAGGGACGCAGCAGCGCTCTTGGGAACGATTGCCGGTATCGATCCGGAGGATCCGGTGACAAACGAGAGCAAGGGAAAAGCACAGCATGACTACCAGCAGTTTCTCGATGCCAACGGGCTCCAAGGAAAAAGGATCGGTGTGGAAAAATCATACTTAAAAGGGCATGAGGGCGTTGATGCCTTGTTGCAGAAGGCGATAGAACAAATGAAGGGCAAGGGGGCTACTATCATCGAAGTAGAGCTTGTAAAATTATTAAAGGTACTCGACGGGGAAGAATTCAAAGTATTGAAATACGAATTCAAGGACGGCCTAAACCGTTATCTCGCTACTGCCCATGCGTCGGTAAAGTCGCTAAAAGAGGTGATCGACTTTAACAGGCGGAACGAGGCGAAGGCGATGCCTTATTTCAAGCAAGAGATATTGGAAGGTTCAGAGGCGCTCGGCGGCCTGGATACGAAGGAATACAAGGAGGCGCTCAAAAAACTTTTGAGCGTCACCCGCGGTGGTATTGACAAGCTTATGAAGGAACACCAATTAAGTGCTATTTGCGGCCCTGCGAACGGGCCCTCGTGGTGTACCGATCTAATTAATGGTGACGCCTTTACCGGTTATGGCGCCTATTCCCCGGCGGCAGAAGCGGGATATCCTTCCATTACCGTGCCGATGGGAATGGTCCATGGACTGCCGATTGGAATCTCATTTTTCGGAAGTGCTTATAGTGAACCTGAGTTGATTAGAATTGCTTATGGTTATGAGCAGGTTTCCAAGAATAGAATGGCGCCTTCGTTAGTCATTCGTCATTAGTCATTGGTCATTAGTAATTGGTCATTAGTAATTGGTAATTCTAAAGTTGGAAACTTGGAGCTACCTGAGACTTGAGACCATTATTGTACGGAATTCCTGACAAAAAGTTGATTATTGAAAAATTCTTTGTGTCCATTGTGGTTCTTTGTGCCGCGCACCGAAGTGCTTCGGCATGCAGGTGTGATCTTCGTCATTACGCCCGATGGAATCAAGGCGGGCGTTAAACCCACGCAGGATTTGGCAGCGGGGGCACCATTTATTGACAATTGGAAAGTTGTGAAGTTCCGTCAGCTTTGCGCCCCTTGCACGAAATAATTCATCGCCTGCACATATTCTTGAACAAACAAAATTTGCAATTGGTCACTTCGGTTGTTTGTGTGAACTGCAGGCCCGGGTCATACAATTCCTCCAGCAAAGTCTTGAGTCTTCCCTCGAATTCTTGCAAGTAAGGCTGGATATTGGTAATCCCCTTTTTGGCCATGCTGAACGTCTTCAGGCCCTCTTCTTTGAATAGGTTCTTACGGTTCATCAGCATGGGCACGATGGGTCCCGAAGTTTTTTCATTCTGAAAGTACAGCCACGAATAAAGGATTGTCTGAAAGGCCGCTTTGTTCCTTTTTCCTTCCCGGCCAAACAGAGAGCCAATACTCTCCAGCGCTAATTCATCTTTACCAGTCTTGTAATCGATCACACGAACGTAGCCATCCTTGCTGTCTATCCGGTCAATCCGACCGGTGATGAAAACCGATTGGGTCGAACCGTTAACCACAATGGGCAACGGAGCGTTGAATCTCTTCTCTTCCAACAACTCGATGGTAAAGGGAGCATATTCACGATCCAGCAATAAAATGCGCTGAGCAAATTGCTTGACGATAGCGCGCACCACTACACGCTGTCCCCGGTATTCAATTTCATCGGTTGAGTCGGGATCATACTGTTTGCGAAAAGCCCTGTCGATCAAGGATTCGAGGAGCGCGTCCACTTTTGCCTGGCGCAGATCCTCGCGTGTAATTTCACGGGATTGCTTCAGATCGATCAAATCGTGATAAAACCAATCCATTACATTATGCAAGAAATTCCCAAAGATGCGGGCATCAACGTCTTCCTCGACTTCCTTGGCTTCTTCCAATCGGGCTATATACTTGAGGTAAAACCGGAGCCTGCATTCGACATAGTCATTGAGTGCCGAAGGTGAAATCCCCTTGCCTTGGGGGTCCGTGTATTTTGCCAGCGCCTCCAGCACGCC
>JBGPGZ010000033.1:0-16850 GCA_041484175.1 Cyclobacteriaceae bacterium
GCCGGTCCCACCACGCGGATGTTCCACGTCTTGAACTGCACCAGCTGGGCCCCGGAGCCCGGGGGCGGTTTGTCCGTGATCTTAAATACGACCTGGTAAGGCTGCTCTTTGATGTGCTCACACTGGGTGGCCCAATGAAAAGTGATGCTCGCATCCACCGACGGAGCCGTGGGTTGAAAGATCGGCGGGTCCGGTATTACCGTGGCCGGCGAAGGGTTGATCGTAAACACTTGCGAAAAAGCCTCTATCTTCACACTGTCATAGTCCGGGTCAGTGCCAAAGATCTTCTCGTCGATCACCGTGCCTGCCTCCACACAGATATCGGCCGGCACCTTCAACTCCGGCCGCTGGTTCTTGCAGTCTTCAACAATGATTTGCATGTCACGCGTTACATACCCCAGCTGCACCCAAATGTCCCCCACCTTTCGCCATTCCTTGATCAAAAATGAAATGTTGTATTCCCCAGGCGCTCCCGGAGCATCCCAGATGATCGTCCCCGTCACCGCATTGATGCCAAAAGTGGGAGGACCATCCTGATTCTCGTTCGAGGTGCCATAGTTCAACCCGACGCGATCATAAAAACTTTTCGAGTTCGGCGGAACGTAGGCATTCACATCCTGACCTACATTTTGTTTGGGAATGGTTAACTCGAACGAAAGGCTGTCTCCATCAGGGTCATACGCCCCCGGGTTGTGATACCACGCTGCTCCGGTGCAGGCCTTGTCGATCGGGGGAACAAGCAGTTTGGGCGTATTGTCGCACCCTAGGAACGGATCAATGTTTATCACCGTCTCAATAAAAAAGGGCGTCTCCACCGAATTGAACATATTTAATATCCCCGCATTCCGGTTGTGCTCAAAGTAGCTTACCACATATTGACCGGCGCCAGGGAAAGTATGTTCAACCGAATACGAAACATATCCAAATTCGGGTCCAAAACCGGGAAGCGGTGTATTCTCAAGTTGTGGTGGGTGGTGAATCGGGCTGCCATCCCCAAAATCCAGGATCCCGGCGCCATCATTGCTGAACCTGATCGGTGATCCTGTGTTGGTATAGACGGCGATCGTAATAATGAACTCAAGACTGCTGCAACTTTTTCTTGTGATGGTAATCTCCCCGGCCCGAATGTGGGTCGCTTGGGCATCCTGGACGGATAGGATCATCCCTCCAATAAAGAAAAGGACGATCCAGACCAAGAATGGTGACGCGCTTTGCCTCATGCTCCAAAATCCTTTAAAAATACAACATTAAACGTACCCTTTAGATCGTCAATTCCCGCTAAATGGACAAATTGGACAAAATATTTTTGTGATATAACGCCGGGGTCACAAAAATATTGAAGAAGGCACTACCGGTGTTGCATACCATTTATATTCAGGCAATTGAATTCATATCCCCCAAGGTAAGGCAGCGCATTTTACGATCGCCTGGGCTTTTGCAGACGGGCCCAACGACAAGACCATGATCATCTATTTTTTGGGAGTTTGGATTAAGGGAAGGCTGGTATTTGTGGTCCAAATTTTGGAATTTAACGCCTATGAAAGTAGTCAGCGAAATTTCCCATCCGGAATGCAAGATCACGATCTTTTATTGGAACAATAAGTATCTCATCAAACTGGAGGCCGGGCCGTTTGAACAAACCTTTAAGATCAATGAATTTGATCTCACCGCTGAATCCGATCTTAAAAAAATCGTCGACGAAGATTTCATTCAGCAGGCGATAGCGCGTTTTGCTGACATGTCTCGCAGCCTGGCAGAGGCAACAGACGAAATCTAGAAACACCGCTGTCAATTTTATTTGTCAAATTCGGTGTCATAACCTCAATATTGTGTGCCCGTTTTGCTATTGAACCCGTTGCAGTTACCTTTGACCAGATTTGGCCTTATCGTTAATGGAGATCGTAGAAAAGAAAAATAAGAACAAGCCGTATAAGCCAATCCACGACGGTATTTCCGATTGGCCGGTTTATCAGCTTAGCAAAAACCGGAAAGAGTTCATCGAAGAAGTCTCGCAAAAAGCGATTGACCGTGTCCTCGAATTGCGGCCAACGCGTAAGCGTTTAATGGATGAGCTCGAAGCCACCGTTTACCGCGAGCAGAACCGGATGAAGCGCAATCGCTGGCGTGTCGACCCGCCCGATGAAAATAAGTTTTGGGCCAAAATCAAAAATGACCTGATCGACCTGAATACCAGAAATCCGGAGGAGGACGGCAAGAAGGAAGAAGATATTCTCAGGTCGATTGTCATGCGCTATGCCAATGAGATCGCCGGAAACTTTAAACCCAGCTCCTATCGATTTGCAAGTGAAGTCATCAAGTTCTGGTTTGCCCGGTTGTTGAACGGGGCCCGGGTAAAAAAATTCGGCGCGTTCTTCCGTCACCGCTACACGCTGCGGGACAAGATCCACATCGTAGGCAAGGTTAAAATGCTTCGCAAGCTGGCGAGAAAGGGAACCGTCGTCATGGTTCCTACGCATTTCAGCAATCTCGATTCGATCCTGATCGGCTGGGTCATCCATTCGCTTGGTTTGCCGGCCTTCATTTATGGCGCGGGGCTCAATCTTTTCAATATCAAGATCTTTGCCTATTTCATGAATAGCCTTGGCGCCTATAAAGTAGACCGCAGAAAGAAAAACCTGCCCTATCTGGAAACGCTGAAAATGTATTCCAATCTGGCGATTCAGAAAGGGGCGCACAGCCTCTTCTTTCCCGGGGGCACACGGTCACGCTCAGGCCTCATTGAAAAGCAACTCAAGCTTGGATTACTGAGCACGGCCATCGAAGCCCAGCGGAACCTTTATCTCGAGGCCCAGCCAGGCACCCCGGTGCGAAAGATCTTCGTTCTCCCGGTCACACTCAATTACCATTTTGTACTGGAGGCGCCAGACTTGATTGAAGATTACCTGCAGGTCAAAGGCAAGGACCGCTATTTTCCTGAGCAGGACAACTATGGGAGTTTTCAGCTGATCCGGTACCTGTTTAAATTTTTCACGAAGGGCTCCAATATTTCTGTCTCCATCGGGCGTGGCCTGGACGTGATGGGCAATTATGTGGATGAAGAAGGTAACAGCCTCGATTCGAACGGACGGGTGATCGATACGAAAGATTATTTCATTTCTCAAAACAATATCACGGTCGACCGGCAGCGGGAGGATGAGTATACGCGCATGCTGAGTCAGAAAATTGTTTTCGAATATCATCGCATCAACCGGGTGTTTGCAAGCCACCTGGTCGCCTTTGTCGCTTTTGAAATGTGGCAGCGGAAATATTCCAAACTGGATTTATTCAGCCTGCTGCGTCTCCCGGAAGACGAATTGGAGATTCCTTATGACGAATTCCATGAGACATTTAAGCGCGTTCGGAAAGAAATTTACAACCTCAAGGAAGCGGGCAAAGTTTATTATGCTACTCACCTCAAAGGCGATGCGGATCTGGTTATCAAGCATGGCCTTGACAACGTGGGTATTCTGCATCTCAAACGCCCATTATTAAAAAATAAAAAAGGCAATATTATCACCCGGGACCTCAATACCCTGTACTACTATCACAACCGCCTGGTAGGCTATGACCTCGAAAAGTTTATCTGAAAAGCCGGTCGGGGTTGTGGGCGCCGGGAACTTCGGTACCGTTATCGCCAACATCCTGGCCAGGAACAGGAGAGTCTTACTATACGCCCGCAACGAAAAAGTCTTCAAGCAAATCCTGGACAAAAGGGTCAACCGGGGGTATAAGATCCACAAGAACGTTTTACCCACCAACGACATGGGGTACCTGGCCAGCCAGTGCGATGTGATTTTCCCCATGGTCCCATCAGAGCACTTTCGCACCATGATGAAAAAGCTTGCGCCTTATCTCCATCCTTATCACATCCTCATCCATGGAACAAAAGGGTTTGACATCAAGTTGCCAAAAGGATCAACGCTGGAATCTGTCAAGCAACTTGACCGGAGCCAGGTCAAGACCATGAGTGAAGTGATTCAGGAGGAGAGCGTCGTCGTACGGGTAGGTTGCCTGGCGGGACCCAATCTCTCCAGGGAATTGGCCCAGCGGCAGCCGGGGGCGACCGTGGTGGCATCTCATTTCGATGAAGTTATTCAGATCGGCAAACGACTGCTTCGCAACGACCGGTTTCAGGTCTACGAAAACAATGATCTGGTTGGCGTGGAAATAGCGGGCGTATTGAAAAATATAATCGCCATTGCGTCGGGTGCGTTGAGCGGGTTGGGCTATGGCGAAAACGCAAAGGGTCTGTTGGTAAGCCGTGGTGCGGTAGAGATGGTTTATCTCGGCCGGGCCCTGGGCGGAAATACAAAAGCATTTCTCGGCGTGGCTGGAATCGGCGACCTGGTCACTACCTGCAACAGCCCGTTGAGCCGCAATTTCACCGTAGGCTATCGCCTGGCAAAAGGTGAAACACTGAAACAAATCCTCGCAGACATGGAGGAAATCGCAGAAGGCATTAACACCGTTCGAATTGCCAAAAAATGCGCCGACTACTACAAAGTGAGAGCCTTGATCACCAACACGTTGTATAAAGTACTTTTTGAAGGGATGACGGTGCAAGAAGCTTTGCAGTATTTGATGCGCAATCCGCTCAACGTGGATATCGACTTCTTGTGATCAATTAGAAGACCTTTCTGATCTTTTCTGCCACCGCCGACAATTCTTCACCCGTAGGTTTTAGTTTGGGTTTGGAAAAATTGATATCCCCCATCGAATTCATGGGAACCAGGTGAATGTGCGCATGGGGCACTTCGAGTCCAATCACTGCAACGCCAATCCGTTTGCATGGAACAGCCTTCTTTAGGGCATGCGCAACTTTTTTGGCAAAGACGGTCATGTCGGCAAGCGCCTTATCTTCGAGGTCGAAGAGGTAATCGACCTCCGCTTTGGGAACGACCAGCGTATGACCCATCACCAGCGGTAAAATGTCCAGAAAAGCGATGAAGCGGTCATCCTCGGCAACGATCTGCCCCGGGATTTCGCGATTGATGATTTTTGTAAAGATGGAAGCCATCGCATTTTTTTTTGAATAAGCTACAGGCCGATATTCACAATCTCAAACTCCATCTCTCCGGCCGGGGTCTTGATCATGGCAGTCTCACCTTTCTTCTTTCCAAGGAGACCTTTGCCTATGGGAGATTGCGTAGAAATTTTCCCGGCTTTCAGGTCCGCTTCTTCTTCGGAAACAAGCATATAAGTAACCGAAGTACCGTTCTTTTTGTTTTTAATGGTCACTTTCGAAAGGATTGAAACCTTTGAAATATCGACGCTGGTTTCATCAATCAACCGCGCATGGCTCATCAAATCTTCCAGTTGGGCAATCTTGGCCTCGAGATGGCCCTGAGCATCCTTGGCGGCATCGTATTCGGCATTTTCGCTAAGATCGCCTTTGTCGCGGGCGTCGGCAATCTGACGCGCGATTTCTGTACGGCCCTTGGTTTTGAGCCGGGCTAACTCATTTTGCAGCCGCTCCAACCCCTCTTTCGTATAATAGGAAACCTTCTTACTCATGTGATCGTGATCCAGTGGAAATATTGAGGCTGCTGGACTAAAGCAGCGAAATCGTTTATTGAGTTTAATCCGTGATCTAAAAAGAAAACAACGGCCACGTCTCCGAACCGTTGTTAATCTCACAGCAAAGGTAATTCTTTAAATCACTTGTGCAAAAAAAAGCATTGACCCGAGTTGTTTCCTAGCTTCCCACCAATTCCGGAATATTCGCTTTTACCTGCGATAAAATATCATCATCAAACTTGGCCAGGTACAACGTTTTGGCTTTGGTCAATTGTTCAATGGTCAATCCCTTTGCTCCCCGCAAATCGGCTTTGTACAGACTGGCATTCTCAAAATCGGCCCCCATCAGATAGCTGTTTTGCATATTGGCCTCCATCAGGAAAGCATTTTTGAAGCTGGTCTTTATGAGAAAGGCGTTTTCAAACTGTGCTTTGATCAGGAAAGCATCCTTGAAATTCGCCCCGCTGGCATACGCATTTTTCAAATCGGCCTGATTCAGATTTGAGTTTTCAAAGTTAGTCTGATTCAAACGTGTGTTTTCCAGATTCGTCTCAATCAAGGAAGAGTGAGAGAGATTAGCCGAATTCAGATTGGAGCCCTGCAAATTGACATAGTTTAGATTGGTCCGTGAAAGGTGGCAATTCACCAGGTTGATCTCATAAATCCGGTGACGGTTCAATCGCTTGATATTCCCGACCGTGCGGAAAGCGGCTTCTTCCGATTCCCATAAGCGGAAGTCATCTATCTCATCCTTATAAGTGCGAATGCGCTGACGGATGTCTCCATTTTGATTTAGCCAGAACAACAATATGCCAATGACGGCAATGTCAAAAATCATCCCGTGTGCTTCGGCCAGGATCTGTACATAGAATGTGTCAAATTCCCAGACCCAATATTTCAGACTGAGCCCTACTACAATAATGAACACAAACAGTAAAACAAAAGACGCCGTGAGCAATGGCTTTTCGACTACTTCATCAAAGTAATTTCTTAGCCGCTTGATCTGACGATGATAAAAGCCCATTATCTAACTGATCCTGAATTGAAATTAGTAAAAAAATGATGGTGTCGCAATTCCCCCCAAGACATCCATCCAAAAATAGCGTAAAGTAACCCGTTGATCCCTGTCAATTTGCACCCGGATATTACACCAAGAGGGTCTCACTTCATATTAAAAAAACTGCTACAGCAGAAAATGAATCGTCAAAAAATAAATAGCCAGCCCTAATAGGTCATTCGTCGTAGTAATAAAGGGTCCCGAAGCCAATGCCGGGTTAAATCCAAGTCTGTTCAGGATCAGGGGCGTCACCGTTCCGATGAACGAAGCGAAAAGTACAACGCAGAATAACGCCATCGACACTACAAGATTCAGTCGCTGATGTCCAAAAACACCCCACGTTACTACATAGACAATCGTCGCCAGGAAAAGACCATTCAAGAGGGCAACCCGCAAAACTTTCACGAACCGTTTCAAAAAACCCTCGTTGACAAATCCCGGATTCACCAGACTTTGAACAACCAGGGATGACGACTGGATTCCCACGTTGCCACCGGTGGCCTGGATCAAGGGAACAAAAAAAGCAATCGCTGTTATCTTGGCAATCTCCATTTCAAAAATACCCATAAAACGGGCACTCATCATTCCACCCATGATCCCAATCAACAACCAAGGTAACCTGGCGCGCGTATTTTTCCAAATACTGTCATCCTCCTCCACGTCTTCGGTAATCCCAGACATGAGTTGGCGCTCTTCTTCGGCCTGCTCGGTAATCACGTCGACCACATCGTCAATCGTGATCCGACCCACCAGCTTGCCTTGCACATTCACCACCGGAACTGATTCGAGGTCGTATTTCTTCATGATCTCTGCGACCTCCCTGTCTTCCATGTGGGTTTCTGCCGCCACCACGTCATCATCATAAATGTCTTTTACCAGCGTCCTCGGATCGCTCAAGATCAGTTTTTGTAAGGCTACCCTGCCTAGTAGTTTTTCGGTTTCATCCACCACGTAGACCGCATAAAACTTGGAGACGTTCTCCGCCTGCTTGCGAATCTCATCGATGCACTGAACGACCGTCCAGGTATCACGTGCCTTGATCAATTCCTTGGCCATGATCCCCCCCGCCACATGATCGTCGTAGCGGAGCAGGTCAATCACCTGCGATCTCAGTTCAGGGTCAAGTCCTCCAATAACTTCTTCGCTGTCTTTGATCGGCAGTTCATTAAGGATATCGGCCGCATCATCGGAATCAAGCTGATTGACGATTTCAGTCAGTTCTGAAGGCTTATAGACTTTGAGAAAATTCTTCCGGGTATCACTATCCAGGTCATTAATGATCTTCGAGCGTATCCCGGAAGGCAAAATATCCAGCACGTACTTGGATTCTTCGCTGTTAAACTCATAGAGCAGGGCTGTGATATCGGCGGGATTGACTTCTTCGAGACTTTCGCGTATGAACTGACTGTCGCGTACATCCAGCGCCTGCTGGAAACGGTCGCGAAACTCCTTGGTCAGCTCAAATGCCACGAACTCCTTCACCGGACTGCTCGACTAATTTGGTCAATGATATGAATTCTTCTACCGCCAATTGTTCGGGCCTTTTGTCCATTACAGAGAGGACCGAAATTGAGGCTGGCAAATTTAGGCTTTTCAACGAGTTGCGCAAGGTTTTACGTCTCATTTGAAAAGATTGCTTTACCACTTTCTGAAAAAGTTTTTCATCGCAGTCAAGATGCTCCCGTTTATTCCGGGTCAACCGGATCACAGCCGACATTACTTTGGGTGGGGGAAAGAAAACTCCGGGGGGCACCTTGAATAACACAACAATATCATAATACGCCTGCAGCAGGACACTCAGGATACCGTAGGTCTTGCTGCCGTGGCGTGCGGCAATCCGCTCGGCGACTTCTTTCTGGAGCATGCACACTACCTCTCTTACCTGGCTGCGATAGTCAAGGACTTTAAAGAAGATCTGGGAAGAAATATTGTAAGGAAAGTTCCCAATAATGCAAAAGTCCCCGGGAAAATCCTGCAGGATATCCAATTCAAGAAAATCTCCTTCCACAATTCTGTCACGCAGCGTGGGGTAGTGCTCCCGGAGATAGATTACCGAGTCACGATCAATCTCAACCAGGGTAAGTTGGATTTCTTTTCTCTTTAACAGGATCCCGGTGAGCATGCCAGTGCCGGGTCCGATCTCCAATACGGGCAGGGAACGGGCTTCCAGCGCATCGACGATCTTCTTCGCGATGTTCCGGTCTTTAAGAAAATGCTGTCCAAGCGATTTTTTTGGTCGAACCATGCGCGTCAAAGATAGGGAATCGGCGATCGGTGATCGGTAACCAGTTGTGAGTGCCACGTATACCAATGACTACTGGCCAATCTGGGCCGGACTTTGAGGCAGAATTGCCCAATGCGATTCACCCATTTTTGGCCGTGAAGCGATACCTGCTATACAACCTGTCCAATTCATTTTCACCCTTTCAAATATTTCAGTAGCTTGGAAACATGAAAAAAGTACAACTCAAAATGTTTAATCATGCCTTGATTGCATTTTTTTACCTGGCCAGTCTGGCCGCCTTTGCCCAACCGAAATTGACAGACCCGATGCCGGTGTCGCCGGACATCAAGATCGGAAAACTAAGCAATGGCCTTACCTATTATATTCGCAAAAACGGTAAGCCGGAACATCAAGTTGAGTTACGACTGGTTGTTAACGCCGGCTCCATCCTGGAAGACGACGATCAGCAGGGCCTGGCCCATTTTACAGAACACATGGGTTTCAATGGGTCGAAGAATTTCAAAAAAAATGACCTGGTTTCCTTTCTGCAATCCATCGGTGTAAAATTTGGCGCGGACCTGAACGCTTACACCAGCTTTGATGAAACAGTATTCATTTTACCAATCCCGACCAATAAGAAGGAAAACCTCGAACAGGGTTTGCTGGTTCTTGAAGACTGGGCAAGTACCGTGGCTTTTGAAAACACGGAAATCGACAAAGAACGCGGCGTAGTATTGGAAGAATCCAGATTGGGTAAGGGTGCCAATGATCGCATGAATAAAGTTGTCTACCCTAAACTTTTTGAAGGCTCAAAATACGCGCAACGCCTCCCGATCGGCAAAGAAGATATTTTGAAAAACTTTAAGTACGACGTTATAAAACGTTTTTATAAAGATTGGTATCGCCCGGACCTCATGGCGGTCGTTTTGGTAGGTGACCTGGACCCGGCGGAAGCCGAAAAGATGGTGAAGGCCCATTTTGAAAAACTCAAGAATCCTGCCAACGAAAGAAAGCGCACGTTTTCCGATGTTCCTCCCCATCAAAAAACCGAGGCCGTCATTGTCAATGACAAGGAGGCAACCAATTCGGTCTTACGCGTATATTATTCTGTCAGGAAGGCCAAGGATGAGGTGACCGTTGGAGATTACCGGGAGTCCATTGTAAAACTCCTGTTTCAATCGATGTTGGGGTTGCGGCTGCAGGAGCTTACGCAAAAATCAGACCCCCCTTTTGTTTTTGGAGGAAGTAACCTCGGCGATTTTGTCCGGGGTTATGAGGCTTTTTATTCTTTTGCCCTGATCAGCAAGGCGGGTCTGGAGCCAGCGGTAACCGCACTCATTGAAGAGGATGAACGCGCCCGCAAGTTTGGATTTATTGCCTCAGAACTTGACAGGACAAAAAAGAATTTGCTGAAGGGGATGGAACGCGCTTTTAATGAGCGCGATAAGACCGAATCCGACCAGTTGGCAGATGAACTGATCCGCAACTTTCTGACCAAGGAGCCTATCCCCGGTATTGAGAATGAATACAACTATTACAAACAGTTCCTGGATGGGGTAACACTCGAAGAAGTAAATCAATATGCGGCCAAAACGATTCCAACGTCCGGTACCAAATTGGTGGTATTTACCAGTCCGGAGAAAACCGACTTCGCAGTTCCGGCCCCGGAACAATTGCTCTCTTTTGTTGATAACGCAGCCAAGACCGATATCAAACCTTACGAAGAAAAAGCTGTTGCCGCCAGCCTGATCCCGACACCGCCTACAGCAGGAAGAATTCTGCTTGAAAAGGAGAATAAGGAAGCAGGGTATACTGAATTAAAACTTGGCAACGGAGTGAGGGTCATCCTAAAACCTACGGACTTTAAGAACGACCAGGTTGTCCTGACTGGTTTTCGTTTCGGGGGACAATTCCTTTACGGCAATGAGGATCGATACAATGCCGAATTTGCGGCGGCAGCCGTTAGTCAAATGGGCGTGGGGCAGTTTTCTCCCACAGACCTCCGAAAAGTACTCGCCGGAAAAACGGTCAATGTAAGTCCCCGTATAGGAACCATCTCTGAAGGTGTGAATGGCCAAAGCAGCGCAACGGATGTGGAGGCCTTGCTCCAGATGACCTATTTATACTTTACGCAACCGCGCAAGGATGATGAGCTATTCAAATCATTTGTGTCCAAGCAACAGGCCCTCTACCAAAACACGCTGTCGGATCCACAGGCGGTTTTCAGGGATTCCGTCTTAAAGATCACTTACAACAATCATCCGCGGGCTCCCCAAATACCGCGTGCTGAAACTTTTGCAAAAATAAATATACAGCGTGCCATGGATATCTATCAGGAGCGGTTCGGCAATGCGCGTGGTTTTACCTTTATCCTGGTAGGCAAAATAGATATGCATACGATCAGACCGCTGCTCACCACCTACCTGGCCAGCATTCCTTCGAGCTCCCAAATCTCCACATTCAAGGATATTGGGCTGCGGCCGGCGAAAGGAGTCATCAAAAAAGAGGTTCATAAAGGCAAGGAGCCCAAGAGTTTTATCAGCATGCAGTTTACGGGCGAGGCTCCTTACTCGGACGAGGAGCAATTGAAACTGCAAGCGGTGATTGAGGTCTTGAACATCAAGTTCATTGAAACCCTTCGCGAAGAACTCAGCGGCATATATGGTGGAGGAATGTCCGGGTCATTGAGTAAGAACCCGTATCCGAATTACGCGATCGCGGTTTCGTTGCCATGCGGGCCGGAGAACGTTGACAAACTGACCAAAGCGGCTTTGGAAGAAATCAGGAAAGTGAAGGCCAAGGGTCCGCTCGAGGCCGACCTCAATAAAGTGAAGGAAACGTGGAAAAAGCAATACGAAGAAAACAGCAAAGACAATAATTACTGGTTGCGTCAGCTGCAGCAGAGTTTTGAATTGGACTCCAATCCGGCAAGCATCCAGACCTATAAGGAGAGGGTCGACGCACTTACCGTAAAAGATTTGAAAGACACCGCGAACAAGTACTTTGATATGAAGAATTTTATTCAGGTGGTTTTGTATCCGGAGAAGTAAGTATCATGAGAATCGTCGTGCGGCTTCGCCTCTTCGGTGAGCAATTAAACCGAGAGCGTTTATCAGGGCTAAAGCCCTTATTGCATTCCCTCATTTAACCCCGGCCTTAAGGCCGGGGTTATTGGTGAACGCGATCTCAGATGGGCTTCAGCCCTGAGAGCATCCATCCTCTAAATTTTTACATCCCCACATTTACCCCGGGCCTTAAGGCCGGGGTTATTGGTGAACGCGATCTCAGATGGCTTCAGCCCTGAGTGCATCCATCCTCCAAATTTTACATTAACTTGCGTGAATCGATTTCATCTTAATCCATCATGACTCAAAATAGACCTTACGATAAACCACGCATCGGAATCACCCTCGGCGATCTTAACGGCATTGGGCCGGAGGTCGTCATCAAAGCCCTGTCCGACAACCGGCTATTGAACTTAGTGACACCGGTGGTCTACGGCTCTACACGGGCGCTCTCTTTTTATCGCAAATTGATGAACCTGGAAGAGTTCAACTATAGCCAGGTTAAGAACAAGGGGCAATTTTTTCCCAAATCGATTAACGTAGTCAACTGCTGGGAGGATGCAATCGAAATTAACCCCGGGCAACCATCGCGAAATGCAGCAAAGGCAGCCCTCCTTAGCTTAAAGAAAGCAGTGGAAGAAGTAAAAGAAGGACTCATCGACGGTTTTGTCACTGGACCGATCGACAAGAATACAATGCACGGAGATGATTTCCCTTTTCGGGGCCATACCGAATACCTCACCCAGGAATTTCAGGCGATGGAAAGTTTGATGCTGATGGCGGGGACCGATTTGAAAGTGGGCTTAGTCACCGAGCATATCCCGGTGAAAGAAATTTCAGGTCAGGTCACCAGGGAGCGTGTCGAATTAAAGATCAGGTTGCTTGAATTGACATTGAAAAAGGACTTCGGCATCAGCAAACCAAAAATTGCAGTCCTCGGCCTTAACCCGCATGCCGGGGATGAAGGGTTGATCGGCGATGAGGAAAATACGGTGATCAAGCCGGTGATTACGGATCTCAAAAGCAAAGGCAAGCTGATCCTTGGCCCCTACCCTGCCGATGGCTTTTTTGGCGCCGGTCAGCACAAGAAGTTTGATGCAGTTCTGGCGATGTATCATGATCAGGGGCTGATTCCTTTCAAATACATCGCCTTCGAAAGCGGCGTAAATTATACTGCCGGTCTGCCAATCGTGCGCACCTCTCCTGACCATGGTACTGCCTATGCCATCGCTGGAAAAAACCAGGCTGACGAAAGTTCGATGCGGCATGCGATCTATTTGGCCGCCGAAATTGTTAAGAACAGGCAGGATCAATCCGTAGAGAAATAAGTCATTCTGCAGTTTGGGGTCCTACTTTTATCTTGAAAATCCTGCTTTTTCGTTTATTAAGCGGTAAATTTGATTGAAAGCCATTAAAATGGATATTGTTACCAAAAAGCAACTGAATATATTGATCCAATTGGCCGAAGCCGATAAGCATTTTGCCAAGGTGGAGCGGGAAATGATATTCCGGATTGCCAAGGAACACAACTTCCCGGAGGAAGCCGTGAGCGAACTCATTCGCAATCCGGAGCCCATTGACACATTGGGGGCGCTTTCACAAGAAAGGAAATTGGAATATCTCCTAACGTGCATTAATCTGATGTTTGCCGATCAGAAAGTATTTGAAAGTGAGGTACTTTTTTGCAAAAGTATCGCTATCAAATTGGGCTTTAAGAAAAATGTAGTGGATTACCTGAACGAACACATCAACAAGAGCACCCGGGAGGAGATTAAGCAGAAGGTGTTTCAGGATTTTGCCGCCTAAAACCTCCAGGACAGCCCAAATTGCAATGATTTGGCGCGATTAGGCCGGCTTTGACTTAAAAATCATCGGAGTTTCTGTCCGAAATCTGGTAAAACCTGATAAATTTGCACCCTATTTTAAAATCCCTGAAAGAAAACCTGGGATTGCGAATTGAAGGCGTTTAGTGTCAATATCAACGGTTTGAGCAAAAAGGCGCACCACTTTGACTTCCAGTTGGGTGATGGGTTTTTTGAAGCGTACGGAACGGATTTGGTCTCCGCTGGTGAGTTCAATGCTGAAGTAATCCTGGACAAGCGAGAAACGTTCATTGAGGCAGATTTCAAGATCAAAGGATACGCCCGGCTGATTTGCGACCGGAGTCTGGAGCCGTTTGATCTCCCTGTTGATATAAACAAGAGAATTGTCTTTAAATACGGGGAAGAAGAAACTGAATTGAGCGATGAAATCATGGTGATCCCGCACGACCGGGCGAGTCTTGAACTGGGCCATTACCTTTATGAATTCATTGCCCTGGATATGCCCATGAAAAAGTTACATCCGAAGTTCAACGATGCCGATGATACCGATGCGGAAGGAAAAATGATCTACACCTCTGCTCCGGATGAAGGTCCCGGAAAGGACGATGTGATTGATCCGCGTTGGGAACAATTGAAAAAATTAAAATAAATAATTTAGGTTATGCCAAATCCGAAACGAAAAACCTCGAAAACCAGAAGAGATAAAAGAAGGACCCACTACAAGGCAGTGGCCAAGCAATTCTCTGTTGACCCTACAACCGGGGAGCACCACTTACCACACCGTGCCTTCTGGCACGAAGGGAAGTTGTACTACAAGGGCAATGTAGTGATGGAAAAAGAAGTCCTGGCCTGACAAACCATGGTGCGGTTTGTTGTCAGGGAATTGCATTTGACTTGTCTTGCTTGCATTTCGAGCAATAATCAGGAAAGAAATTTGTAGTTTTTGTAAATGCCCGGTTGAAAGTGCCGGGCATTTGTTTTTTATAGATGGAAAGGTGATCTCCCATGAAGATGGGCGGGTTCGAGGATGTCACAAGGAGTCGTGATAAATTTTGACATTGATTTGAAAATCATATGACAATATGAGTACCATTCATGCGGCTATCACAGGTGTCGGGGGATACGTTCCCGACTATGTTCTTACCAACCAGGAACTTGAAACCATGGTGGAGACCAGTGATGAGTGGATCACTTCCAGAACGGGAATTAAAGAGCGCCGGATTTTGAAAGGCGAGAACAAAGGAGTTTCGGTGATGGGCATTGAGGCGGTGAAAGAAATGCTTACCAAAACCAGGACAGCCCCGGCGGATATTGACCTGATCATCTTCGCGACCGTAACGCCCGACATGCCGTTCCCCGCCTCGGCGAACATTACCGCAACCGCCGTGGGGGCCGTGAATGCGTTTAGCTTCGACATCAGCGCGGCCTGCTCCGGATTTCTTTTTGCCTTGGTGACCGGCGCCAAATACATCGAATCAGGCTTGTTCAAAAAGGTAATTGTCGTTGGCGGCGATAAGATGTCGTCCATCCTGGACTATAAAGACCGCACGACGTGCATCATCTTTGGTGACGGGGCAGGGTGCGTGTTGCTTGAACCAACAGCGGAGAAAGTAGGTGTCCTGGATTCCATCCTGAAGAGCGATGGCAGCGGCGAAAACTACCTTCACATGAAGGCAGGCGGCAGCAGGATCCCGGCCACACATGAATCGGTCGCCGCACGACAGCACTATGTTTATCAGGAAGGTTCAGCTGTATTCAAATTTGCGGTTACCAACATGGCCGATGTCGCTGCTCAACTGGCCGAGCGGAATCAGTTGACCCCTGATGATATTTCCTGGTTGGTCCCGCACCAGGCCAACAAGCGTATTATTGACGCAACGGCAAGCCGGGTGGGCATCACTGAAGACAAAGTGATGATGAACATTGCCAAGTATGGCAACACCACTGCAGGCACTATTCCGCTGCTGCTGTGGGATTATGAAAAGCAGCTGAAGAAAGGTGACAACCTGATTCTGGCTGCTTTTGGCGGAGGATTTACCTGGGGCGCTGTCTATGTAAAATGGGCGTACAATAGTCAGTGACCTGCATTCATCATTCTTTTTTCTTGTGCGCGTGCGCGAGGGAGGGGGTTGATATTAGACTTGTAAATAACCAATTCATTTGTAACTTAAGGACTCTTTTTTTATGGCAACTGTATCTGATCTCAGTAAAGGAAATTATATTCGTTACAACGGCGAAGTCGTCCAGGTGGAAGAACTGCAGCACCGGACCCCGGGAAACCTCCGGGCATTTTACCAGGTGAAAATGAGAAGTGTGAGGACCGGCAAAATTGTCGAGAATCGTTTTCGCCCCGGCGATGCGGTGGATCAGCTCCGCGTGGAGACAAAAGAATACCAATATCTTTATCCGGATGGGAACAGCCTGGTTGTGATGGACAACGATACCTTTGAACAAATTTATGTCGACAAAGCATTGCTGGGCGATGCTGTTAAATTCATTAAGGAAGGTGTGACATTACTGATCGCGTTTGAAAACGGAACGAATCCAATTACAGCTGAGCCACCCGCCCATGTCGAATTCCATGTCACCTACACCGAACCCGGAATGCAGGGCGACACCGCCACCCGCACGCTCAAAGCAGCGACGATCGAAACAGGCGCCGAGATAAAAGTTCCTTTGTTTATCAACACCGGTGACAATATCAAGGTGAAAACCCGGACCGGAGAGTATGTAGAACGTGTAAAATAATGGAATCCATGGCGAAGAGTAAGAAAAATTCAACCACTAAATCCATCTCGACACGCAGCACTGAAAACGCTAACCCAAATGAGTCCGAAATGAAAACCAGTGAAATCCGAGACCTCATCGATTTTATTTCCCAGTCGGGACTGAATGAAGTGAATATTGAGACCAAGGAGTTGAAACTCCACGTGAAGCGCGAGCCCGACCAAAAAGTATTTAAATCGACGCCCGTTCAACTGGCGGCGGCGCCCGTTGCGGTTCCGGTGGCGGCAGCTGCTCCGGCGCCTGCGGCCGCCAAGGAAAAGGCGGCGGCCAGCGGCAGCAAAACAGTGGATATCAAATCGCCGATGATCGGCACTTTCTATCGGACGGCTAACCCTGATTCTCCCCCCTTTGTTTCCGTCGGCGACAAGGTCACGAAA
>JBGPGZ010000034.1:0-16778 GCA_041484175.1 Cyclobacteriaceae bacterium
AAAGACCAGGATGGTAATCCCGTTAGCCTTTCTGATTTCAAAGGCAAAAAGCTTGTATTGTATTTCTATCCCAAGGACATGACGCCGGGATGTACTGCCGAAGCCTGCAGCTTGCGCGACAATTACCGGGCATTGCAGAAGGCCGGATACGAGGTGCTTGGAATCAGTTCCGATGATGAGAAGCGTCACAAAAAATTTATTGAAAAAGAAAAGCTCCCCTTCCGGCTGCTCGCGGATACCGACAAAACAGTTCATTTCAAATATGGGACCTGGATAGAAAAATCAATGTATGGAAGAAAGTATATGGGAACAGCGCGGATAACCTACATCATTGATGAAAAAGGTGCAATCGAAGAAATCATCGGTAAGGTTGACACGCGTAACCACGCAGCGCAGATCCTGGGAGACGGCAAAAAAGTCCAGGCTGCCCCAAAGAAAAAGGCTCCCAAGGCCTAATTGTTTAGCCGCGTTTTTGCAGGGGTTCTTATTTTGCAGGGCTAACAAAATTAGTCCATCTTCGCGTCAAAATATTTTTGCTTCATGACCCCATCACCTGACCTCGCTGCCCTCAAGAAACTTAGCTCTCAAATCAGAAGGGACATCGTTCGCATGGTTCATGCCTGCCAGTCAGGTCACCCTGGCGGCTCACTGGGCTGTACTGAATTCTTTGTAGCCCTGTATTTCCATATCCTGAAGCATGATAGGAACTTTCAAATGGACGGCATCGGTGAAGATCTCTTCTTCTTGTCGAATGGTCATATTTCCCCGGTTTGGTATGCCACGCTTGCCAGGGCCGGGTATTTTGAAGTCAAAGAACTTTCCACCTTTCGCATGATTGATTCCAGGCTCCAGGGGCATCCGGCCACGATCGAGCATTTGCCGGGCATCCGGATCGCATCAGGGTCGCTAGGCCAGGGTCTTTCCGTGGCCATTGGCGCCGCCAGGGCAAAGAAACTCAATAACGACGATCGCCTTGTTTATGTGCTTATGGGCGACGGGGAACAGCAGGAAGGTCAGGTTTGGGAAGCTGCGATGTATGCAGCCCATAACAAGGTAGACAATCTGATTGCCTCCATTGACTATAACGGTCAACAGATTGACGGGCCTGTCGATCAAATCCTTTCGCTCAAAGATCTCAAAGCGAAATGGGAAGCTTTTGGCTGGGAAGTGATCGAATCCAATGGCAACAATCTTGACGAAGTGATCAAAACCCTTGAATATGCCCAGACGCAGGCAAGAAAAGGAAAACCCGTCATCAACTTGATGAAGACCGTTATGGGTTTTGGCGTAGACTACATGATGGGTTCGCACAAATGGCATGGCGTGGCACCCAATGATGAAGAGCTGGCAAAGGCATTGGCGCAATTGGAAGAAACACTCGGCGATTATTGATCAAAACAGAATGGCTAAATATTCATTTACAGAAAAGAAAGATACCAGGTCCGGTTTTGGGATTGGCTTGCAGGAACTTGGAAAGCAAAACGCCAACGTGGTGGCACTTTGCGCCGACCTTACCGGATCTTTAAAAATGGTTGCTTTCAGGAAGGAGTTCCCAGACCGGTTCTTTCAGGTGGGTATAGCCGAGGCCAACATGATGGGTTTGGCTGCAGGGTTGACCATCGGTGGAAAGATTCCATTTACGGGAACCTTTGCAAACTTTTCCACGGGCAGGGTCTATGACCAAATCCGCCAGTCAATCGCTTACTCAGGTAAAAATGTTAAGATCTGCGCGTCTCACGCGGGTTTGACGTTAGGCGAAGACGGAGCCACCCACCAAATACTCGAAGACGTAGGCATGATGAAAATGGTCCCCGGAATGACCGTCATCGTTCCTTGTGACTACAGTCAGACCAGGGCGGCGACGCTGGCCCTGGGCTCTCACATAGGTCCCGCTTATTTGCGATTTGGCCGCCCGGTATGGCCCATTTTTACGGAAGGCCGACCTTTCACCATCGGGAAGGCCGACCGGATGATTGAAGGTAAGGACGTGACCATTTTTGCGAATGGCCATATGGTTTGGCTAGCCATCGAGGCAGAGGCAAAATTAAGCGAGAAGGGAATACATGCCGAAGTGATAAACATCCATACCGTAAAACCACTGGACATTGAGGCGATTTTGGCTTCCATCGAAAAAACGCGCTGCGTCGTCACTTGTGAAGAGCACCAGATTAACGGGGGCCTTGGTGACTCCGTCGCCCAGGTCCTGGCCCGCTTCCGGCCTACCCCACTGGAAATGGTGGCCGTGAACGACACTTTTGGTGAGAGTGGCAAACCCACTGATTTGTTAAAGAAATACGGGCTCTCCCCCGAGAACATCGTGAAAGCCGTTGAGAAAGTGTTGCGGAGAAAAACTTAAGGTTCAGTAACAATTTGCTCGGGCCTTTTAATCAAGATGATGAACTCGATCAGGGTCCGCAATTTCTTAATTGCCCTATTTGCCGTCATAATTTCCGGAATCGCCTGGTATTTTGGCAAAGGATTAAGCGGTGATTATGGTTGGTTGATGTGGGTCGCTCCCCTGCCTGTTTTGGTGGTTTCTTTTAAAGCCTCCTCAAGACAAGCTTTTTTTATTGGTTTTTTGGCGTATTTGATTGGGCAACTAAGTTGGCTTAGTTACCTGCTTCGAGTGCTGCCGCCTGGCCTGGCTATTGGATTTACAATACTGTTACCGGTTTTATTTGGTTTTCTGGTGGTGGCATCCCGAAAGAGGGTCTTGGCGAAACAAAGCGTTCTGTCTGCATTGGCATTTCCGGTCTTTTGGACGGCCTTTGAATTCGCGATCTCCATTACTACCTCAGACGGTACTGCCGGCAGCATTGCTTATTCCCAAATGAATTACCTGTCCATAATCCAGGTTGCGTCCATCACCGGAATGTGGGGTATTACATTTTTACTTACCCTTGTTCCCTCTGCCATGGCGATGTCCTGGCATTACAGGCAAAACCGGCGGCTGGTCCTCCGGCTGGTTACACTGAGCATGGGTTTTTGTCTTCTTGCAATGCTCTATGGATGGATACGATTAATGAGTACCCCCTCCGATCTGAAATTGAAAGTCGGGCTGGCCGTCCTCGCAGAAGATAAGCACCATTATGATGACTCCGATTCATTCGAGAAGGAGCGTGAAACAACCTCCTTGTATCTTCAAAAGATACAAGAACTCGCGCAACAGGATGTGCGATGGATCATCATCCCGGAGAAAGTCATAAACATAACGCCGGAAACAAGGGACTCCATCATGAGCATGTTCATCCGCGCTGCCAGGGTAAACAAGGTGGGGATTATTGCAGGCTTGACCCTCATTGAAAGGGATTTCAAAGAAAACTTGTCCATTGTTATTTCTCCGGACGGTAGGGTGTTAAATGAATACAAAAAAGTACACATGGTTCAGGGCTTCGAAGGAAGTTTTAGAGTCGGGCATGAAGTAGGCGGGTTTTCAGCTGATAAACTTTCTTTGGGCACCGCCATATGCAAAGACCTTGATTTTCAAGGCTGGATGCGCCAGTACAAGGATCCGGCGATCCTCTTTGTGCCCGCGTGGGACTTCGTAGCCGACGGCTGGCTTCATGCGCGAATGGCTTTTCTCCGATGCGTGGAGAATGGATATGGGATGGTGAGGGCAGCTCGTCAGGGGCGACTTTCCATCATTGATTACCATGGCCGGGTATTGGCGGAAGCAAGCTGCGAAAACAACCAGGAGGCAACCCTTCAAGGCAGCCTTCCTCAAGAAAGAATTAAAACTTTCTACAGTTCATCCGGAGATTGGTTTGGCTGGCTTGCTCTTGGAGGCACAATAACTTTCATCTTGGCCGCGTACAGGAAGCGGGAGGACGCCAAACCCGGATAGGCAATTACTCCAAAATTCCACCAAAGGTATTAGCAATGCTGCTACCGCAAACTATCTTGGAAATCCCTAAAAAACCCCTAAACCTGACATTTCGATGAAACGAGTTCTACTTTCACTGGCGGCGCTGACCGTTGCTGGTGTTTCTTTTTCACAGCAAAAGTCGCTCACAGGCTACACAAAAGACGCAGCCGATGCTGAATTCAGACTTGAAGAAAAGTTCGATAAGTCCCTCAAAACCAGCAATCTTGACGTGTGGATGAAACATCTGTCCGCCAGGCCGCACCACCTTGGTTCTGCCTATGGAAAGGCTAATGCTGAATATTTGCGCGACCTCTTCAAGAGTTGGGGTTACGAATCACAAATTGAATCCTACCATGTACTCTTCCCCACACCCAAAGTCCGGGTGTTGGAAATGACAGCGCCTGCAAAATATGTTGCCAAACTGACCGAGCCGCCTCTAAAGGAAGATGCAACCTCTGGCCAAGTCAGTGAACAACTACCGGTCTATAATGCCTGGTCGGCGGACGGAGATGTCACAGGTGAATTAGTATTCGTAGGATACGGTATCCCGGATGACTACGAGCAGCTTGAAAGATTAGGCATCGATGTGAAAGGCAAGATTGTAATTGCCAAATACGGCGGCTCTTGGCGGGGTATTAAACCGAAGGTGGCGTTGGAACATGGGGCAATCGGGTGCCTGATCTATTCCGACCCCCAGGGCGATGGCTACTACAAGGGGGACGTTTATCCAAAAGGTCCTTTCAGAAATCAGTGGGGTGCTCAGCGTGGTTCCGTTTTGGATATGCCAATTTATCCCGGGGACCCCTTGACGCCTGGGATCGGTGCAACCGGTGATGCCAAGCGCATCGACCGAAGTCAGGCCGCTAACTTGTTAAAGATTCCGGTTCTGCCAATTTCATATGGAGATGCACAACCTTTGCTGGCCGCATTGGGCGGACCGGTCGCTCCGGAAAAATGGCGAGGCGCTCTGCCCATTACTTATCATGTGGGACCAGGCCCCGTAAAAGTTCATTTGAAACTTCAGTTCGATTGGAAAATGGTTGACTGTCTCAACGTGATTGCCAGGCTGAAAGGAAGTGAATTGCCGGATGAGTGGGTTATCCGCGGCAATCACCACGATGCTTGGGTGAATGGAGCCAACGACCCCCTTAGCGGGATGGTGGCGGTACTGGAAGAGGCACGTGCCGTGTCTGAGTTGGTCAAGGGAGGGTGGAACCCAAAACGTACGATCATTTATTGCGGATGGGACGGAGAAGAGCCCTCGCTGATGGGCTCCACAGAGTGGGTCGAGCACCATGCCGAGGAACTGCAACAAAAAGCGGTTGTCTATATCAACTCCGATGGCAATGGTCGGGGTTTTGTAGACGTCGCCGGCTCGCATACCCTGGAAACGATGGTCGGCGAAATCACACGTGATGTAATCGACCCACAGACGGGTGTCAGCGTTCTTGAAAGAAAAAAATCACTGAATGCGGTCCGTTCGACCTCTTCAAAGTCCAAAAAAGAATTACTCTCCAAGAAATACCTTGAAATCAATGCACTGGGATCGGGTTCGGATTATACTCCGTTTATTCAACACTTGGGGATCGCCTCGCTTAGTATTGGGTTTGAGGGAGAAAACGAGGGCGGTGAATATCATTCTATCTATGATTCATACGATCATTACAAGCGATTCAAAGACCCGACTTTTGAATATGGAATCGCCCTTGCAAAAACAGCCGGACGGGCAACCTTGCGTTTGGCCAACGCGGAGGTCCTCCCCTTTGATTTCAAAACATTTCAGGCCACAGTTAGCAAGTACCTGAGCCAGGTAACAACCCTGCTCGACGAAATGCGTGAGTCCACGCAGGTAGAAAATCAAATGATCAGCGAGAAGCGCTATGTGCTGGCTGCCGATCCAACCGAAAAGTTTGTACCACCGGTAGCGAAGGATGAAGTACCCTTTTTGAATTTCGGAAGCCTTCAAAATGCCGTGGCTAATCTGGAACGGGCCGCTACCGCTTTTGGCGATCTCTATGCAGCCAACCTTAAACCCAACACCAATCTTCCTGAGCTAAACCGTCTCCTGTATCAATCAGAGCGAAAGCTGGTTTACGCAAAAGGCCTTCCGCGAAGGAAGTGGTTCAAGCACCTCATTTATGCTCCCGGATTTTATACCGGCTACGGCGTTAAGACGCTGCCGGGTATTCGTGAGGCGATTGAACAGCGTAACTGGAAGGAAGCCCAGGAACAAATTGAAATCGCCGCCAACGCAATCAGTGAATTTGCCAAACTGGTAGAGTCCGCCAATAAGATTTTGACACTGCGCTGAGTACAGTGAGCCCTGACTTCCGGTGTTGTTGCTGCGTCGCAACGATTTAATGGGACTTTCAGAACCATTCCTTAGATTTGCGGCTTACTTAACCCGCACATGAAGGTCAACAGATACTTCGTAATCGATTTCGACAGCACATTTACCAAGGTAGAGGCCCTTGATGTCTTGGCGGACATCTCTTTGAAGGATCATCCGGACCTGCCAAAGATCAAAAAGCAGATTGAGGAAATCACCAACCAGGGAATGAGCGGGGCCATCTCATTTCGCGAATCGTTGGAGAGAAGGCTTGCTTTGCTGGTACCGGAAAAAAAGCACATCCCAGCGCTGATCGACTTTCTCAAGTCAAAGGTTTCTGAGTCTTTCAAGAGAAATAAGGATTTTTTTACGACCCATGCCGAGCATATCTATATTATCTCCAACGGGTTTCGTGAATTTATTGCCCCCGTTGTCGGCGAGTTTGGAATCAAACCGGAAAATATTCTTGCCAACGAATTCCGGTTCGATGACAGCGGCAAGGTGATCGGCTTTGATAAGGAAAATCCGTTGTCGGAAAATAATGGAAAAGTCGAACAACTAAAGCGTCTCAACCTGGAGGGTGACGTTTATGTGATTGGAGACGGCTACACAGACTATGAGATCAAGAATTCCGGTCTCGCCAATAAGTTTTATGCTTTCACGGAAAACATTGAACGTGAAAATATCATGGACAAGGCCGATCACATCGCCCCCAGTCTGGACGAATTTCTTTATCTGAATAAGCTGAATACGGTATTTTCTTATCCTAAAAACCGCATCCACGTTTTGTTGCTGGAGAATGTTCATCCCGTAGCGATCGAATTAATGAGAAGTGAGGGCTTTCATGTGGAGACGTATCCTGCAGGGCTGACGGAAGCGGAGCTTTGCGAGAAGATCAAGAATGTTTCCGTGCTGGGCATCCGGTCCAAAACGCAAGTGACGGCCAAGGTACTGGAAAATGCAAACCGGCTGATGGTCGTTGGTGCATTTTGTATCGGAACAAACCAAATAGATCTGAAAGCAGCTTCCAGGAAAGGGGTTGCTGTTTTTAACGCTCCCTTTAGCAATACGCGCTCGGTGGTTGAGTTAGCGATTGCCGAAATCATAATGCTGATTCGCGGTATACCGGACAAGTCAATCAAAATGCACAAGGGCCAGTGGGACAAATCGGCGAAAGGAAGTTTTGAAATCCGCGGAAAGAAGCTGGGTATTGTTGGCTACGGGAATATCGGCGCACAGCTTTCGGTGCTCGCCGAAAACCTTGGAATGAAAGTGTATTATTATGACCGGGAAGAAAAGCTTGCCCTGGGAAATGCCACCAAGTGTAAAACGTTAAAGGACCTCCTCGCCCTTGCCGATGTCATTACCATGCACGTTGACGGGCGGGAATCCAATACCAATCTGATTGGAGAAGATGAATTCAAGGTGATGAAGAAAGGCGTTATTTTTCTGAACCTGAGCCGCGGTCATGTGGTCGACATCAAGGCACTTCGCGAAAATATTGTCCAGGGAAAAGTGGCAGGATGCTCCATTGACGTCTTTCCGCACGAGCCCATCAGCAACGATGAGGAATTTGCCTCTGACTTACGAGGGTTGCCAAACACCATTTTGACGCCCCACATCGGCGGCAGCACGGCAGAGGCCCAGGAAAACATCGGGAACTTCGTGCCCTTGAAACTGATGGACTACATTAACACGGGCAGCACCAGCAATAGCGTAAATTTTCCAAACCTGACTTTGCCGACGCTTGAAGATGCGCACCGCCTGATTCACATACACAATAACGTGCCTGGTATCCTTGCGAAAATCAATCAGGTGCTGGCCGATCACGGCATCAATATCGCGGGGCAGTATCTGAAAACAACCGAATCGATCGGCTATGTCATCACAGACATCAACAAAGATTACGATAAGGAAGTGATCAAAAAGATGCGTGCCATTGAACACACGATCAAGTTCAGGGTGCTGTACTGACCCTGCTTTTCAAAGAAATAAAAAAGCCCACCGGATTTGGAGAGGTGTTTCTGAACCCCATCATGACAAGTTTTGAGCTGCCCTTCTTCCGCAACCTTCTTCTGTTAACCTGATTTTTGGTCGAGGCCCCGACGAGTCGGGGTGAGGCCTGGTTTTGGCAGAGAGCTTCACTCGGTATTGTTTAATTGTTAGGTTCAGCAAACGTGTCCCAAATCCGAGTGGGATTTCTACCCAAACATACACAAATGTTGGATGCTGTCAAGTCTTGATTTAGTTCTAATTTTTTGCTATTCGTTTGGTTTTGGAGTTTGTGGGTTCCACGCTTGCGTCTACCTTGCAGATTCAATGCACATTGCATGAAGATCAATTTCACGCCGGGGCCTTCCCAGCTTTATTTTACCGTTGAAAATCATATTCGCCAGGCAATCCGGTCCCATATCGGCTCGATTTCCCACCGCAGTAAGGAATTTGAATCCATTTTTGCCGATACCACCCTGGGGCTCCGGGAACTGCTGGCCATTCCGGACGACTTTCATATTTTCTTTTGCGGATCGGCCACCGAGATTTGGGAACGGTCTGTTCAGAACCTGGTGGTGTCACACTCTTTCCATTTAGTGAATGGCGCATTTTCAAAGCGATTTTTTGAGATCGCCGGGCAGTTGGGTAAGCATCCGGTCAAGAAGGAGGTGCCATTAGGCCTTGGTTTCGAAAATGACCTTCAAATTCCGCCAGAAACAGAACTGATCGCGGTGACCCACAACGAGACAAGCACCGGGGTGTCTCTGCCCCTGGAATTTATTTATTCGCTGAAGAAAAAAAACAGCGATTCCATCATCATCGTGGACGCCGTTTCTTCCCTGCCCTATCCTGCCTTTGATTATAAGAAAATTGATGCTGTCTTTTTTTCAGTTCAAAAAGGATTCGGGCTTCCAGCAGGGCTCGGAGTTTGGATCGTTAATAACCGTTGCATCGATAGGGCGGAACGTATCTTGTCGCGGGGCATCTCCATCGGCTCCTATCATAGCCTCCCTGTGTTATTGGCCAATGCGAAAAAACATCAAACTCCTGAAACACCCAACGTCGTTGGGATTTACCTTCTGGGTAAAGTTGTTCACGATATGCTCCGGAGGGGTATTGGGATTATTCGAAAAGAAACAGAATACAAAGCGGCTATTTTGTATCAGGCCCTTCAGGCACATCCGGATCTTTCTCCCTTTGTAACTGAAAAACAATTTCAATCCAAGACAGTAATTGTCGCCAATTGCGGAGAACAGGCTAACCAATTGAATAAAACATTAAATCAAAATGGCCTGTATCCCGGGGACGGTTACGGAGATCTCAGGAAAAGCCAGTTGCGCTTCGCGAACTTCCCCGCTCATTCAAAAGAACAGTTTGAATTGCTGGTGGATACGCTTTCTGCCTCAGTCAAGGCCATCCATTAAACTTTACTGGGGGAGATTTGTCTAAATTGTGACTTTCGAACCATCCTCCTTGGAAGACAAAGAACTCTTGGGCAAAATCCGCCAGCCGGAGACGCAGAACTACGGCTTTAATATGCTGGTGCGTACGTACCAGCAGCGCGTGTACTGGCATGTGCGCAAGATGGTCATCGACCATGACGATGCTGACGACCTCACCCAGGAAGTCTTCATCAAAGTTTATAAGGCTATTGGAAACTTTCGTGAAGATGCGCAGCTCTATACCTGGATTTACCGGATAGCCACCAACGAATGCCTTACTTTCCTAAACAAGAAGCGCAGGAGGCTCTTTTTCCGGTTGGAAGATGTGAGTCAAGAACTCTCCGCAAAAGTCGATAATACGGACGGAATAGGCGGCGATGAAATTCAAAAAAAACTTCAAAAAGCCCTGCTTAAACTTCCTGATAAACAGCGACTTGTCTTCAATATGAAGTACTTTGACGAAATGCCCTATGAAGCCATTGCGGAAATCACCAAGACCAGCGTCGGTGCTTTGAAAGCAAGCTACCATCATGCGGTAAAGAAAATTGAAGATTATTTAGCACGTAGTTAAACTTTACCGGGCCCAATAAGTCCAATGTAAAACATGAAGAGACTGGAAGAAATACCGAGAAAGAGCATCTTTAATGTACCGGAAGGCTACTTTGACCGGCTTCCGGGCATCATCCAGGCCAGGGTTTCGCAGGAGAAGCCCGTGCCGGCATGGCGGCCTTCCTTTTCGATGGCATTGCGCTACGCACTGCCGGTGCTGGTGCTGATGACCGTTGGTATCTTTTGGTTCAAGAACAGCTCGGTTTCGATCTCATCAACTGCTGATGTTGAAGTAGCATTGCAGTCCATCCAGCCCGGACAGCTTGCTATTTATCTCGACGACCACGAACTGACCACGGAAGACCTGGTAGAGACAATAACATGGAGCGCTGATGATTTAAAGGATCTGGAGAATTCAGTCTACGCTACCCTCGATGTTTCCCATCAGGAGGTTGAGAAGATCTTGGATGAATACGATGTTGAACTTTAATAATTTTAGAATAGACATGAAAAAACTTATACTTCTGGGACTTTTCTTTATGAGCGTCTCGGGCATTTATGCCCAGGTAGAGGAACCTGAACCGACACAAGTCGAGCCCGACTCCAAGGCCCAGGAACGAATCAAGAATCTCAGGATTGCTTATATCTCTGAAAAGCTCGGGTTATCGCCCGATCAGGCGGAAAAATTCTGGCCCATGTACAGGCAATTCACGCTCGAACGCAGCAAACTTCGGAATGAATTAAAACAAGCTCAGATTCAAAACAATTCCAACAATCCTGACCCTCAAAAACAGCGGGAGCTGATTGATCTTGGGTTAAAGGTTAAACAAAGAGAACTCGATCTCGAAAAGGACTATTCTGGCCGGCTGCTCAAGGTAATTAATGCGCAGCAAATGCTAAATTTGCGGAAAGCGGAGCAGGAATTTCGCGCTATGATCATTAATCAACTGCAACAAAGAAGGATGATGCAACAGCGAAAAGAAAACTTCCGCGACAAAAACCAGCAGCTTAAAAGACGGAACCAGTAGCTCTTCCGTGAAGATCAATTTTGAGAAACGCCTTTATTGCCGCGACCGCTCTCCTTTTTACAGCGTGCGTATCTCCTTGCCAGGGTCAACGCGCTGATTCATTATCGCTAAAATCGGATTCTGTTATCATGGAATTTGACGCCATGTTGAATTCGGGGGATTCCTTATCCATTTTTCGCCTGATCGATAGCTTGATCCAGATGCCGGTGGTCAAAGATCGTTCCCAAATGGCAGTGCGACTCGGATACAACAGTAATATTGTTGCCACCAGCCGTACGATTGGCTTCAATCAGTTCGGGCTTGCCCCCGGCGTCTCCTACTATCACAAAAGGGGCATCTATGCCGATGCATCAACCTATTGGAGTCAGGAATACAAGCCTACGTTTTATCTGTCTGTTCTTTCCGGAGGGTATATGAAAACGGTCTCCAAGCACTGGTCATTCCTGGCGGAATACAGTCATTACTTCTATTCCGCCTCCGGGGCCAATACCTATAATCCCTATACCAATAATCTCGGCACGTCCAATTTCATCGAATTCAAACCGGTAACATTCCGGCTCGACTATTATTTTTATTTTGGGGAAAAGAACGCACATCGCATCTTGCCCGGAGTGATGGTTACCCTGGAAAAAAAGAAGTGGCATAAACTGGATCGTGTATTATTATTTCCATCCATTAATTTGCTTTTCGGAAGCGAGAATGTCATTACCGATTACAACTTTTACCCCGATTTTATTCAACGATACAGGAAAAACAAAACATTACCGGCTAACGCTCAACTTCCTCTTTACTACGTCATCACCAAAAAAGTCTTTGGCATCATGAATTATTCTCTGGTAGTCCCGGTCAGTGTGAGGATCAAAAACTGGACATTTCTTCTCAGCTACACCTACAATATTCCCAAGTCGCTCCCCTATGAGGACCTGGGGCTTAAATCCGGAGGATACGTCTCCTGCAGCATCGCCCGGTATATCAGTTTTTGAAATCTGTTTGATCTCACCAAGTCTTTTGATACTTTTCAAACTAAATCGAAAGGTCTATGGTACAGCGACTGGTTTCCTTGTTCGTAACCTCATTAATTACTACCGTGCTGTGCGCCCAGGACTATCGTTGGCAGCAGCGCGTAGAATATGCAATGGACGTGAAACTGGATGTCAACACGCACCGCGTCCACGGTGTTCAGAAATTAGTTTACTATAACAATTCACCCGATACGCTTTATAAGGTCTATTATCATCTCTACTTCAACGCCTTCCAACCAGGCAGTATGATGGACGTTCGATCAACGTCTATCAGCGACCCGGACCGCCGCGTCGCCGATAGGATTTCAAAGCTCCGGGACGATGAGATCGGCTACCAACATATACTTTCATTAAAACAAGATGGAAAAGATGTTCTTCATCGTGTCGACCAGACGATTTTGGAGGTGACGCTGGTCAGACCGTTGTTGCCCAAAACAAAAACGCTCTTTGAAATGGCCTTTGAATCACAAGTGCCCTTACAGATAAGAAGGTCTGGCAGGGACAACCGCGAAGGGATAGCATATTCGATGGCCCAGTGGTATCCGAAAATCGCCGAATACGACTTCCAGGGATGGCACGCTTATCAATATGTCGGAAGGGAATTTCACGGTGTGTGGGGCGATTATGATGTGAAGATCACCATCGATCCCCGGTTTGTTATAGGCGGCACAGGAAAACTTCTAAACCCCGAGACGATAGGCGATGGATATGAAAAACCAGGGATGGTTGTAAAGCGGCTCTCAGGGGACCTTACCTGGCATTTTGTTGCCACTGATGTGATCGATTTTGCCTGGGCAGCTGATCCGGATTATACCCATGAATGGGTGAAGGTTCCCAATGGCCCGGAGTTACACTTTTTCTTTCAGGAAAATGAAAAGACAACACAAACCTGGAGAGAAATGCAAGAGTATGTGATCAAGGCATTTCAGTTCCTGAGTGAAACTTTTGGCAAATACCCATACGACCAATATTCCGTTATTCAAGGAGGTGATGGCGCAACCGAGTATCCCATGTGCACGATGATCCTGGGGGAGGGCCAATTAAACGGAATGTTGAACAGCGTGGTGCATGAAGTCGCTCATAGCTGGTATCAATCGGCCCTTGCAACCAACGAATCGCTGTATGCCTGGATGGATGAGGGATTTGCAAATTTTGCAAGGGACGAAGCGATGGCCATCCTTTTCAGGGGAACGGACCCGCATGAGGGAAGTTACAGAGGCTATTTTGCCGCTGTTTCAAACGGGCTCCTCGAACTCCCAAGCCAACATTCGGATCATTTCTCTACGAATTCGGGATATCGGACAGGATCGTATTTTGCGGGAGAAATTTTTCTTGAACAACTAAAGTACTTGATTGGCAATCAACTCTTTTACAAAGGCATGAAGCGCTATTTCAATACCTGGAAAATGCGCCATCCCGAGCCGAACGATTTTTTGAGGGTGATGGAAAAAGTTTCAGGATTGCAATTGCATTGGTATTATCGATACTGGATCAATACGACCAAAAGGATCGATTATGGCATCGGAGAAATCGTGGATGATGGCAATGCCACCTTCGTGACCCTTGAACGCATAGGCGAATTTCCAATGCCCGTTGATCTATTGGTAACCTACAAGAATGGTGGCAAAGAATTGTTTTACATCACAACAAACGAACTCCTGGGACGTAAACCGGCGGAAGAAGCTTCGCTGAAACGGGTAGACCTGGATGCCTGGCCCTGGGTTTACTCAACCTACACCTTTAAGATCGGTCACAGAGTTTCTGAAATTGAAGATTTGGAAATAGACCCGAGCCAGCGCATGGCGGATGTCAATCGCAAAAACAACAAGGTGGTGATCGCCGACCTGCTTCATCCCTTCAAGGATCCAACGAAATAATTTTACCGGATTACCAGTTTCGAATGAAGCGTTCCTTTTTTGGCATTGACAAGCACAAAATAAATTCCGCCAGGCAGGCCCGCGGGCACTTTCACAGGCATTAGTCTCCCTCCCTGATCATCTGTTTTGACTGTGACAGACCAATGAGACTGACCAAACGAATCAATGAGGTTTAAACTTAGCTCCTCATTGTCTTCAAACCCAGTAAGGCGGATGTTCAAATCGGCTCCGTCCGATGGATTGGGATAAGCGCTGACACCTGCATAAGCTAACGGTCTGGTGTCCACTGAAACCCACTTCGAAAATGTGGATCGCCCATTAACGTCTGTCTGCTTTAGCCTGTAATACGACGTGCCCCGCAAAGGATGTTGGTCCACCGTCTTGTAGTCGGACCCGGTGGATTTGGTTCCTGCACCCTTTACCCTGGTGACTTCTGCAAACTCTCCCCCATCCCTCGAGCGCTCAACCGTAAAATAATCATTGTTTAACTCCGAAGCTGTGCTCCATTTCACTACAACATCATTTCCAATGGCCCTGGCTTCAAAGTTTTTTAACTCAATGGGGAGCGGGTTCGTTCCCCCCAGCTTATTGGCAATCGTAAATCTGCTAAACGATGCAAAAGCACCGGAGAGAATGTTCCCTGATCCATTGCCCGACGCTGCCCCGTTAATATCAAACCAGCTTGTTCCTGCTCCGATATTCTTAACCACCGTCAGGTTGGCAAAATCCGTAACCCCATCACTCGTCCCGATTCCATAGTATAAGGTTATCCTCCCCGTTGAAAAATTGGCCACAACAGGACGGTCGATTTGCCAGTAACGCACCGCCGAAACCTTGTCAACCGTACCGGGGAGAGTATAGCCCAGGGCGGCCGCAGAAGAACTAAAATGTTCTGCGGTATAAATAACCGAAGTGTTGTCAGTATGCGTAACGGTGAGGATCGCAGGCCGGTAATCCCCGTTTTTACCGATGGGTAAATTTCTAACGGTATTGGCCGTGCTGGTTGCAACTTCGTACGTCATTGGTCCGCTGACATAACAGGCGGCGCTTCCGATAGTCGTTGCCGAAGCGTTCTTCAAGTTTAAAATATTGGCAGATGTTGTTGCCACGAGACCTGCTGTCAATGTCAAATTCCCATTCACCGTTGCCGATCCCCCCACGGTGATTTGCGGTGAGAATAATGCTGTGCTATTGAAAATAACATTCATATAAGAAAAGGCATCTCCACCTGCTCCTGCGTCTCCTGCCATGGTCTGCGGAAAGACACTGCCGTTCAATTCTACGGTGGACGTGTTATTACAAGTCAGGGCCCCGTAGGGAGTAGCCCCCCGAACAATACTTCTTCCAATTCTCAGTTTCCCTGTGTTATTTAATTCAATCGCCTCTAGCCCTCCTGCATTAGCGCTATAGTTAATGTCTCTCAGGACCGTCAACAATGATGTGTTATTAAACTGGAGCTTTATCAAGGGGCCGCCTATCGACGTCAAATTGAGGTCACGATTTATTGTTACCGTCCCTGAGCCATTCACGGTCAGGAGACTATTGGTAACCGTCCCGGCGCTGCTTGTCCAATTCATGTCGGAGTTCATAGACAAAGAGCATCCGGTACTAACCGTTATGCCAAAGTTTTGATCGCCACCGCCCCGCGTAACATTCAAAACATCATTGATCGCCACCGATCCGTTATTCTGGATCGTAATCAAGCCCGTAAAACTATTTCCACCATTGTTAAGCGAGACCAAACCATTTACCGTGAGGGAACTGTTATCGACGGTCAGGCTTGTGTTTGCAGTGGCCACATTCAAGTCTACTTCTGCTGCCGACTGATTGGATGAAACCGTAATGTCATAACCACTGATCAGGGCGACGTCACCCGCGTTGGGAAAAGAGGAGGCGGCAGCCGCACCATAACCAACTGTCGACCAGGTGTTATTGTTATTCCAGGGACCGGTCGCGCGGGAATAGAAGGTGGTACCGATGTTGTTAATACACAGTTTGAATGTTCCACGGTATCCAACAGCTGCAAAATTGTCAACCGAAATATAGTAGGTATTGCCAACCACCAGGGCTGCTGTGCTTACTGATAAAGCACTATATTGAGAAGTGTACTGAGCACAGGTAATTTGAGTTGTCCCATCGCTTTGCCACAAGGCGATGTAAGGGTATTGCATTGTACCAGACGCCCCACCCGTCATCAACTGGATCGTTGCATTTGGGGTGATCGCTACAAACTTAAACCACCGGTTATAGTTGGGTCCGTTGTTCCAGCAAGAGCCTTTATTTTTATCCGCACTGGCAGACACTGTACTGTAGGCTGCATTAGCAGAGCACCAGTTGTTCAAGTTCGACAAAGTAATTGCGCCTGCATAAAAATTATAATCCACGACGTCACTTAAACATAAGGAAAATGTTCCGCGGTACCCAACACCGGTGTAGTTGTCAAGGGAAACGTAATAAGTTGCTCCCATGGTTAAGCCCAGATAACTTAATTCCATGGTTCCATATTGTTGCGAATTGTAGGGTGAGCATGCCAGCTGAGTGAGGGAGCCATCCCAAAGCGTAACCCATCCGTACTGCATCGTCCCAAGCGCTCCGCCGGTTTTCAGCTGCACATCAATGAATGTCGAAGCGGTCGCCGTAAATTTAAACCAGCGATTGTAATTCGGACCATTTG
>JBGPGZ010000035.1:0-16669 GCA_041484175.1 Cyclobacteriaceae bacterium
CTCCACCTGGTGAAAGAAAATGAATCCAAGACTTTCCAGCTGACCGATGCGCTGAACAAGCTCCGCGCGAACATTCGCTTTTGCAATACCTGCCATAATATTTCCGATGATGAAGAGTGCTTTATTTGCCGCAGTCACCGGCGCGATCGCAGCATCATTTGTGTGGTTGAAGAAAGTCAGGATGTGATGGCGATTGAGAACACCTCGCAGTATACCGGGCTGTATCATGTTCTCGGAGGCGTAATTTCGCCCATGAATGGCGTTGGGCCCTCCGAACTTAAAATTGAGTCGCTGGCTGCCCGCCTCGCGGCGGCAAAAGGAGAAGTCAAAGAAGTTATCCTCGCCCTGAGCGCAACCATGGAGGGCGACACGACGTCCTTTTATATCAACAAAAAGCTTCGGGATTTTTCCATAAAGGTTAGCTCCATCGCCCGTGGCATTCCAGTGGGCAGCGATTTGGAGTTTACCGATGAAATTACACTGGGCCGGAGCATTACGGGCCGGACTCTGTTCAACTAGCAGCAGGCTCCAAAACACTTATTTCAATTTTCTTTTCCCTGGTGGGAACCTGCACATTCTATTTCTCTACTAATAGTTGGTCGGTTAGAGATCAAAGCGCGATGGCGCCCCTCCTGGGGGCCGGGGGTGAACGCGGGCTTGGAGTTACTTCCCCGGTAGAGGTCGCGGCTAGTTAAGCACTCGAGCACCTTCCCCATCGCACGCCCTTCCTTTCCCTGGAAGGGAACCCTGCGCGCATTACCGGGGTCTCAAGTTACTTCTCTCTCCCTTTGTGCTTGCCAAAAGCCTATTTAATTTCTTTCTTTGAGCACATTTAACAAAACCTATGCATCACCTTTCAAACCGGATCGAAGCGATTCAAGAATCGGCCACGCTGGCCATGGCGGCCAAAGCCCGCGAATTTAAGTCCCGCGGGATTGATGTGGTCAACCTCAGCCTGGGTGAGCCCGATTTCAAAACGCCCCTGCATATTTGCGAAGCTGCAAAAAGAGCCATCGATGAAGGAAAGTACTTTTCCTATCCTCCTGTCGCAGGCTACCAGGATTTGCGCGAAGCAATTGCTGCCAAGTATCAAAAAGAAAACAACGTGCCTTACAAGGCCGAAAATATTGTCGTTTCCAATGGGGCCAAACAATCAATAGCTAATGTGATGCTGGCGCTGCTCAATCCGGGTGACGAAGTAATTGTTTTTGCTCCCTACTGGGTGAGTTATGATGCGTTGGTGAGGCTCACAGAGGCCACGCCGGTGGTGATCAGCGGTACCATTGAAAATGATTTTAAGGTCACTGCCGCACAAGTCGACAAGGCGATCACATCCAAAACAAAAGCGATCATTTTTTCATCCCCCTGCAATCCAACCGGATCCGTATTTTCGAAAAAGGAATTGGAGGCCATTGCATCGGTCATATTGAAGCGTGAAGATATTTTGGTGATCGCTGATGAAATTTACGAACACATTAATTTCACCGGAGAGCAGGTGAGCATCGCTTCGCTGCCAGGGATGTTTGACCGCACCATCACCGTGAATGGTTTCGCAAAAGGGTTTGCGATGACCGGCTGGCGCGTGGGCTACATTGCCGCGCCAAAATGGATCGCTGACGGCAGCAACAAGGTACAAGGCCAAATCACTTCAGCCAATTGTTCAATCTCCCAGCGCGGCGCACTGGCAGCCATCACCGGAGATCTTGGGCCGACTATGAAAATGGTACAAGAATATCATCATCGCAGGGATGTGGTGTATAAACTGCTGAAAGAGATTCCCGGTGTTAAGGCAAACTATCCGCAAGGGGCCTTCTACTTTTTCCCGGACGTCAGTTTCTATTACGGTAAATCGGATGGGAAAATGACCGTTAAAAATGGAGATGATTTTTGCCTGTACATGCTCGAGGTTGCACACGTCTCATTGGTTCCCGGCGGAGCCTTTGGCGATGAGAATTGCGTACGTCTTTCCTATGCCGCTTCTGAAAAAGAACTGGTGGAGGCTTGCGCCGGATGAAAGAGTCTCTTGCCAAACTGAAGTGACCACATGACGCAGTCCCTTCCTCAGATATTTCAGGCATTCAACGACATTTCCGTACTCATCATTGGGGATGTTATGCTCGATAGCTATATCTGGGGAACCGTGGAGAGGATCTCGCCGGAGGCCCCCGTTCCCGTGGTGACGGTTAACAAGAAAGACTTCCGGCTTGGAGGGGCTGGCAACGTAGCCTTGAATATCCAATCCCTCGGCGCAAGACCGATCTTATGCTCGTTGATCGGAAATGACGACGACGGAAGGAAATTATTGCAGCGTCTCGATGACAAAGGTCTTAGCAAGGAAGGAATAGTGATCAGTCAGGAGCGTCCTACGACCGTAAAGACCAGGGTAATTGCCAGTCATCAGCATGTGGTGCGTGTGGATGAGGAATCTGACACAGTCGTCAGTGCCAAAGAGGAGAAAAGCATGCTTGCACATATTGAGAAATTGCTTCCCCAATGTAATGTGGTGGTGTTCGAAGACTATGACAAAGGGGCGCTCAATCCGCATATCATCGAGACGGCTATACAATGGGCGCACCAACACGGTATTCCGACGGTGGTCGACCCAAAAAAGAGAAATTTCCTTGCTTATAAGAATGTAACCCTTTTCAAGCCCAACCTGAAAGAACTTCGAGAAGGGATGAAGCTCGATGTAGAGGGAGGAAACAAAAACCAGGTTTCCAAAGCCGTCGACTTGCTTAAAGAAAAGCTGGGTGCAGAAGGGGTGATGCTTACCCTTTCCGAACATGGTGTTTATATCGATTTTCGCAATCAAAAAGTAATACTCCCTGCCCATGTTCGCGAGATCGCCGACGTCTCCGGTGCGGGAGACACCGTCGTGAGTGTGGCAGCGCTTTGCATCGCCCTGGACCTTGATCCAAAATTGATTGCTGCGCTTTCGAACCTGGCTGGCGGACTTGTGTGCCAGCATACGGGTGTTGTACCCATTGATAAAGAGGAATTGCTGCAGGAGGCCATCAGGGAACAGCTCGGGTGATGGCACCTTCCAATGCTTGATCGATTATGTGAAAGCGAAATGTTCTTATTTCATGCGGTCCTTAAACGCCTGAATCCGGCTTGTCATATTATTAAAAAACCGGTTCCTGTCGCGCTCCCCTGTTCTGCTGATGAGCGTTGATTGGCTTTTCAGGTTTTGCAAATAGTTTTCTGTTTGCTCGCAAAACGGCTCTTGAAAGGTGAGGAGGAGATTGAGGGCATTTTGATTTACATAAACGCATCGCTTGGCACCCATCCTGGCAAACACCGTATTGTCGGAGATTAGAATTTCATTGTTGTAAAGATCAAAGACGCCACCCTCTGATTTTATGCCTGCTGATGCTTCCGCTTGAACCAACCCTATCAGCTTGATAAGCTGGTCACAGAGAGATCCTGCCTGATCAGGATGAGTGAAAAAGCCGCACTCCTTATAAAATTCTATTTGCCTAAGCGTATCATAAACGGCTTCCTCATTCCATATTTCGGTACTCGCTAAAGACGAATAGGTGGTCCACATTTTTTCTGCCATGGTTCGCAGTTCCTTCGGCACGGCGTCCATTTCAAACAATTTGTGCTCAAAATCAGGGTAACCGATCAGCGTTTTCATCCAGAAAAATAACTTGAATGCGGACAATTCCGGAATCCTGAAATAATGAAAAACGGGAATATCCCTGGCGGAAAAAATCAATTCATTATGCTCAAAGGTGCCAAGAAACTCAAGGTTTTTTAGGATTGAATTCGCCCATTTTTCCATGGTATAGTCCTTATGACTGACCACCCTGCGGTGGAAAGTCACCATTTCTGAGGAATCAGAGAACAAAACATCGACGGAAATACCGAAGTGATTGTGCAGGGTCTTGGCCTCATCCAGGGATAAGATGGTCTCCCCCCGGATCCTGCGATAGGCGCTGTCACGGCTGATATTTAGAATTTCAGCCAGTTCATCCGCAAAAGAGAGATTGGCTGCGAGTCGCTTGCGGACTTGCTCAAGGAAAGCAGACTGGATATTATTTTCTGGTAAAGCCATCAGATGGGACAGGTGTCATCGGGTTCTTTCGCAATTAATACTACACTTAAATTTCTTGTTTTGCAAAAAATGCAAACAATACCAACCATCAGTGCCCTTCAACGATTTACTGCAAAAGAATAAAAGTGCAACTGTGAACAACGAAACTGCGGCGATTGTCGATGCCTCTATATTTCGGTCAGCAAAAATATCCCTGAAAACAGGTTTACAAGAGTAAATAAATCGAAAATGAAAAAAAACCAACATTGCACTTTGTCACCTTCTGTTGAAAGACAAGGTTGTCAAGTACTTCCCCGCTGGCTCAAAACCACGGTTCTCATTGGGTGCCTGGGAGGTTGTTTAGGGTCTCCTCAAGTCGCAAGAACGCAGCCCGTTGAAACGCTATGGCAGGAAGGAGTGCGTCTGGAAAAAAGAAATGAGAACGCTGAGGCGTTGGAATATTTCATAAAGATTCTTCAGCATGATCCCAATCATTTGGGGGCCCTTTGCAAAGCCAGCAGGCTCTACTCGCGCATAGGAGGCCGCCCCGGGATCAAATCGGAGAAAAAAGAAAATGTACTAAAAGCCAAAACCCTTGCCTGCGAAGCTATTCAGAAAGACAATAATAATACCGAAGCTCATTTTCAATACATCGTTGCCCTTGGTTTGCTTGCTGAAATGGCGGACAACACCAGAGATAAATTGGAAAACGCACGGGTCATTAAGAAAGAGGCTGAAACTGTGCTCAGTATTGATTCCAACTATGCCGCAGTCTATTATGTATTGGGCAAATGGAATGCTGCCCTTTCGGGTTTGAACTGGTTGGAGCAATTTATCGCCCAGACCCTTCTAGGCGGCATCCCCGGCGGAGCATCATATCCCGAAGCGCTAAGAGACTTTCAGCATGCCATCGATCTTCAGCCAGACTGCATCTTGTTTTACTATGGTATGGCTAAGACATTGGCCGATCACAACGAACATGAGGAGGCTTTGAAAGTATTGGGGGAAGCTTTGTTACTTCCCATCCTTGAACCCGATGACCAAATACGAAAGGAGAACTGCAATCGATTAGTAAAGCAAATAAAGAAAATCAGAAAGCTATGAAAATATTTATAACAGGTGCTACCGGGTACATCGGACAACGCCTATCAGCCAAACTGCTGGAAGAGGGACACGAAGTTCATGCGCTTTGCCGTCAAAAACCGGAATACCCTTCGTTCCAGCATGGGGGATTCCATTATCATCCTGGAGACTTGCATGACAAAAAGGCAATTACAAAAGCGATGGAGGGGTGCGAAATTGTTTTCCATATGGCAGGCATGGCGAAAGTATGGGTGAAGGAACCCCGGACTTATTACGACGTTCATGTTTCGGGAACCAAACATGTGCTGGAGGCTGCCTTGATCAATAAGGTTAGAAAGGTAGTGTTCACCTCAACGGGAGGGACCTATGGTGTGAGTAACGGTGTTCCCCTCACGGAAGAGAGTGTTCGCACCAATCCTTTCTTTACCGAATATGAAAGCTCAAAGTTTGTCGCAGAAGAGTGCGTGCAGCATTACGTCAGGAAGGGTTTGAACGTTGTGATCGTCCACCCGACCAAAGTGTACGGCCCCGGGTTGTGGACGGAAAGCAATGCTGTCTCGCAAATGATCAAATCCTTTATCGAGGGGGACTGGCACATCATTCCGGGTAATGGAAGGATGATCGGTAATTTTTCTTTCATTGAAGACGTGGTGAATGGGCACTGCCAAGCCATGCAGGACGGTCGACCTGGCGAAAAGTATATCCTGGGCGGCATCAATGCATCGTTCAACGAGTTCTTCTCCTTGCTTAAAAGAATTTCAAAGCAGAATTATTTCACCATTCATGTTCCATATCAACTGATGTTGTGGTATGGTTGGCAAGAGGAATGGATTGCCAGGGCGTTGGGAAGGGAACCAAAAATAACCTGTCCCTGGATCAGAAAATACAATCATAATCATGCGCTCAGCAGCGATAAGGCAGTCCGCGAATTGGGGTATACCATCACGACGCTTGAAAATGGGATGATGAAAACACTCGAATGGATCAAAAGTGAGCGCCATCTCTACTTCTAATACAAAAACATTCTACGCTATGATCAGTCATATCCCCTTCCTGGAAGTACTCTTAACGGCGGCAGCGCTTGCGGTATCACAAATAATTTTTATGGTAGCGCAACGATTGACCTTGCGGTCAGACCGTTTCAAATACGCCGTGCTTTACGCGAGGTTGATGAATGGGTTCACTTTTTGTATTGTGCCGTTGGCCAATTTCTCATTTTCCCTTCCGCGTTTTGCACGCTTGATCCATTTTACAAACGTCACCTTAACCCTGCAATGCGCCCTCTTTTTCTCGGTTTCCGCTGTTTGCATTACGTATCGGTTTGCCAACCGACCAGACAATTTAAAGACCTATCCCCAACTGCGAATTTCCCGCTGGACGACCAGCCTTTTGTTCTTCAATTGCTTAAGTTGGATGATTTACCTGGCGGGCTACGAAATTATTCTTAGGGGCTTTCTATTTTTTCCGAGCATGCATTCCCTGCCTTTGACCTACGCGATCCTGCTCAACCTGATTCTTTATTCGCTGGCTCATCTGCCGAAGGGTTCCAGGGAAACATGGGGGTCGATTCCGTTTGGTTTGCTCCTTTGCATTCTTACGGCGATAACGGGAAACATTTGGAACGCCTTTCTGATTCACTCGGCCCTTGCGGTCAGCAATGACCTTTTTTCAATCAAAGCTAATCCCCGGATGCTTCTTGTTTAACAAAAAACACAATGATTATGGAACCTTCAATATGCTTACAAAAATCATTTGTGCTGATCACGGGAGCGAGTTCCGGAATTGGCAAAGCCCTTGCGTTTGAGTTTGCAAGATATGGGCAAAACTTATTGCTGGTAGCGCTTCCCGGAACAGGGTTAGAAGACGTCGCCCGTCAGGTGAAGGAGCAATTTAGTTTGGACGTGAATTTCCTTTGTATTGACCTGACGCTACCCGGAAGCGCAGCCGATGTACTACAATGGTGCCGCATTCACGCCTTTAAGGTCAGCGTATTGGTGAACAATGCCGGGTTTGGTAATCTGGAGCTTTTTGAAGATTCTGATCCGGAGCTTCTTTGCAATATGATGGAACTGAATAATCGCGCGGTGATCATGCTTACCCACTTGTTCCTCCCTGAACTCCGGAAATTTAAGCAGAGCTATTTAATGAATCTTGGAAGTCTCGCGTCCTTCATGCCCATCCCGGGCAAATCAGTTTATGCGGCGTCAAAAAGTTTCGTTTACGCATTTTCGCATTCTCTTTACCTTGAGCTGAAGTCCACCAATATCCACGTAAGCTGTCTTTGCCCGGGCGGAACGATGACGCCAAAAGTTCAATCGTTTTTAAGTGAAATGAAGTTCAGGCGAAAAGGCTTCTGCCAGTTGCCCGAGGAAGTGGCGAAAGCAGCTGTCAAGCACCTGTACAAAAAAAGATTTCGTATCGTACCCGGATTGCCAAATCGTTTTTTGTATTGGCTGACACAAATCCTGCCGATGCCCGTGAAGATCATGATCATTCAATCGGTCTTCAAAAAAAGCAGCCCACCGCCAACCCTCCTGGTTCCACGGCTGGTCAACCGATCATTGGCTGTTTCTTTCGCATTGATTGCACGGTAACAAAATGTATTATGAGATTCTCTGTTTCAGATCCTTGATTTTCTCGTCCAACTGGTTAAAAAATTTACTTCGTTCCTTTTCTCCGGTTGTACTGATGATAATGGCCTTGTTAATAAGATTGTTTAGAAACTGTTCAGTTGTCCTGCAAAATGACTCGTTGGAAGTAGTCAAAACATCAGCAATATTGTGCGTTAGAAAAGTCACCCGCTTGTCACCCATTTTAAAAAGAATTGTATTTTCAGCAATCAGGATTTCGTTCTTATATAGATTCAATTTTCCTTTTTCATCGCCCTTGAGTCCGGTAGCCGCCCATTTTCGTGCGTTCCCGACTAATTCCGCAAACTGATCAAGAAGCATTTCAGAATCTTTTCGATCTATGTACCCACAATCCAGATAATAGTCAATTTGCTTGAGCGTAACATTGAGCGTCTCATCACTCCAGAGCTCTGTACTAAAAAGCTGAGAATATTTACTCCAGATTCTACTTCCTAATCCGATATATTCCTTCGGTACCAGCGCTGCTCTAAATTTTTCCTTTTGGTATTCAGGATAATTAAGCGCTGTTTTCATCCAAAAAAACATTTTGAAGGCCGACAGTTCCGGCAAAGAAAAATAATAAAAGACGGGCATGTCTTTGGCGTAGTAAATAATCTCCTTTTCCTTTTCCGGGAAGGCGAAAATCATCTCCAGCTTCTCCAAAATTGATTTCAGCCAATGTTCAAAAGTAAATGAAACGTGATCTACAGCCTGGTGACGAAACGATATCATCTCTGACGAAGGGGACAGGAGCGCATCTAACGAGACCCCAAAGCGGTTGCAAAGCATTTTGACCTCGTCAAGGGATAAAACCGTTTCTCCCCGTATCCGGCGATAGGCACTATCCCGGCTCAGGTTTAATACTTCTGCCAGCTCATCTGCCAAAGAAAGATTGGGCGAAATCCGCTGTTTGATTTGTTCAAGGAAAGCAGTCTGGATGGTTCCGGGCAGGTTCAAGATTCGGGCTTAGACCACAAAATCTACTATAAAAAGGCCGGATTTACAAAATCCACCATCTGAAAAGCCCGAGGTCTAAGTGAATTGCATTAGACGCAATTCTCCGTAAGTGGGGCCTTTCAGACTTAAGGTACACGATAAAAGGACCAAAAAAGATAGTTGATCCGAGGAATCTATTTCCCCAAGGCTGCCTAACCTCCAGCGGTTACAACGACCAATTTAGCGCCTCAAAACGCAAATTATGAGTGCGAAGAATTGAATTCCGCAAACAATCCAAATTCCTTTTACCAGCGTTGCATTAAATGCAATTCTTTTCAGACTCTCTGGCGGAAGTCCGGGCTGTGAGGAACAACGGATGGGAATACTTTTGATCCAGTAATCACAAACAAATCGGGTATGGATTCAAAATTCAAAAATAAAACAATCATGAAAACGACACAAACAAAACCCCAGTATTTTAAACACGTTGTAAAATGTTTGCTGATAAACCTTGCATGGATGAGCATTAGTTGCGCTCCCCCTTTCTCCGAGATGCAAAGTGCCCGCTTAGTCGGCAAGAATAACTTTGAAATAACTCCGGGTTTCTCCTCCGTTTCATTTTCAAATGCCGGGGAATCAAAAGGGTTACAGAATCATTTAGGAATGCAGCTGGCCTATGGCATCTCGGAAAATGTAGATCTTCGACTGCGTTTTGAACACATCTGGTTAAAGGATAATTCCTATAGTACACAAGTCATTGGCTTGGGGCCAAAAATCAGCCTCAAAAAAGACCGCATGGCCCTTTATGCTCCCATCGGCCTGGCGTTAGGAAATAAAGATTCATGGGAATTTCATCCAACGATGCTATTTACATTGCCGTTGAGTCCCAAGAAAGTTGATTTCAATCCATCGTTCAAGTACCTGGTAATGCTGTGCAAGGATTGCCAAAATGCGATGGCTGTTAATGCCGGCTTTGCATTCAGCAGTGATCTCACAAAATGGGCAATTCGTCCGGAGTACGGCCTATTGTTCAATCCAAATAAAGGCGGGCACTATGGTCATTTTAGCATTGGTGTTAGTCTGAACGTTTCAAATCTGTCAAAAAAATAATTATTGAGATCATTAAACCAAAAGATCACTCCGGAATTCACTGACGGAGATTCATTCAGTGAAAAACTCTAAACAGTAAACTTATGAAAAAGCTAATGATCATTGTCGCCTTCGGGATCATGATGTATGTCATCATTTTCCTGCACTAAGAAAGTTTTGAACAAACATACTTTGAGTCAATTAAAACGACACCATGAAACCTTTCATGCTCATCACTCCCGAACATCCGGGTACCTATTATGCACTTTTTTATTTGCTGGCATTTGTGACCTGTTTCGTGTTGCTGATGCTGGAAGGACGCCGTCGGAATTTTCCGGTCATCCCCTGGATGCTGGTAATTGCCACGGCATTCCTGTTTTTCATGCTGGGGTGCCGCCTCATCGCCTTCTCAAGCAACGAATGGAGCTATGTAATTCGCTTTCAGCACATCCCCTATTCAACCGGCCTAAGTGTTCTGGGTGGGATCCTGCTGAGCATTCCCGGCATTTTACTGGCCAAGAAATGTCTGCGATTTCAATTTGCCATGGTCGATGTCTTTGCTTTCGTGGTCCCGGTTGGGCTGATGATTCAGCGTTTCGGCTGCCTGCTTGCCGGATGCTGTTACGGCACGCCCACCGTATTGCCATGGGCCGTTCAATATGGCAGCAATTCCCTCGCCTTCGCACAGCACGTCCATGATGGCTTTCTCGCCGCAGATTCAGCATTTGCCTTGCCTGTTCACCCCGTGCAGTTGTATGAAGTCTTATGCTGCCTGGTGATCCTGTTGTCTCTTGGTAAAATCCGAGACCTTATCAAGGTACCGGGTAATTTTTTCCTGACTTCCATTGCGCTGTACGGTATAGTGAAGAATTCAAAAAGTGAAGAAGATTGCATTCTTGTTCTCAGCCGGACCGAGCCTTAGCTTTATTAATCGACATGAAAAGTACAGGTATGCCTCGGGGTCGATTATGGTCACCGACTCCGGGTTTGGAAATCCTTCTTATGTTATTGTTTACGACACAAAACTTCAAACAACTACCACAACAGCAATGGGGCTGCTGCTGGAGGCGGAAATCCTGATTCCTACCTCTAAGGTTGCAGGCTTTTCCCTTGGCCTGTTTTGCATTTTGAATCCTGATCATGTAGTGAGGGGGTTTACGTTCAATACGCTGATTGGAAAATCCTTTGTCAGGAAATTGAACAAATACTAATCTATCAACTGAGAGCTGGGATTAAAACGACAAACTGCCATGAGAAAAGAATTACACTCCAAGAGAAACGAAATATCATTCAAAAAACGAAATCAAAAGCTATGAAAAAGTTAACGCTACTCCCCCTGCCCGCAACGTTATTTTTGATGCTCACACTTCTATTTAGCGCTGAAGCCCAAAAAAGATACACCGTTTTCGTAGGGTTGAAAGGTGGTGAGAATCTGAAGGGTACTTTGATCCGGACAACCCAGGATTCTCTGAGCGTCAACATTGGAAATTTTCGGCGCGTCTTTGGGGTTTCTGAAATAAAATCCATACGAATCCGAAGAAAGGGAGCCGTTGGGCGAGGGGTCGGTTTTGGCGCAGGCACGGGGGCATTCCTCGGTGGCATCATCGGGTATGCTTCCTACACGCCGCCGGATTGTTCGAACTCCTGGTTCTGTCTTGATTTTGGCCCGGGGCTTGATACCATAGCGGGTGGACTAATTGGTGCGGTGGGAGGATTGCTTGCCGGGGCACTGATCGGGTCGGCAGGCAAGGAATTTAAGATTGAAGGCAATCAAGCCCAGTTTGATTTGTTTGCCAACCAGTTCAGGTGATAAGGTCGCTCATCCAATTACAGACAACAAAAACCGCGTCATGAAAGCAATACCATCCGGAAAATCATTCGCCATTTTACTATTCATCACCCTGAATCTGACAGCGTGGTCGCGCGATTAGTTATTATCCTCAAACTGCTTTTCCAACGGCAATTCCATCTCCAGGTCCTGAATGATTTTCTTATCCAGCGGCGTATACTTGATTAAATTGTAACTGTCCCAAAACGCCTTGTTATAAGGAAGATCCTGGTATTGCAACCCGTAACTCCTCATTTTCTCGGTAGTGCCTATGCGTTGATCTGTGTTGGGATAGACCCTGTTGATCAGCAATTGCTGATGGAGTTCGGTTTCGAAACGAAGGACGTCCGTTTTCTGGTCATACCAGTTGATCCGTGAATCGACCGTAATATAATTGAGGTACATCTTCCCTGCCGACTCTTTGAAGTCAATGTTCTTCTTGATGTTGACAAACTTTCCAATCAGGCCGCGACGCTTGCTCCATTTTTCCGACTGAGTCCTTTCGTACTCCAGGTGAATGATGCTGTAGGTTTCCGTGTCGATGTAGACGGTCAGGTTATAACCATTTTTCTGGGTAATAACATAGACCTGATGACCATTGTAATAGGTGTTCTTCTCGCGGCGTATGCTGCTAAAAAAAACATCTTCTTCTGGAAATTGGCGATACCGCACACTGTTGTTCAAAAGCAAATCTTCGAGCAGGTTATCTTCATCAAAATAGGCGGTAAACCGGCTGGAGTAGCCCAGGCTCCGGCGCACCTCGAGCAAGGCCACGCGTTCACGCAGTTTGAATTTGTTCCGGGGTTCCTTGTAATCCTCATCATAGATCTTGATGGCTGCTTCCAGCAAGGAGATATAAGTGCCTCCCAGTTTTTTAGTATCGCGGTAAAACCCATCCATCAGGTAAGGCTCCATGGGAAAATTTTGTTCGATGCGCGAAAGGGCGATGCGGAGAATATCGCCGCTCGCCAGCGAATCGGAAACCACCACTTCAGTCAGTACCTGGGTCGTTTCCTCGAGTTCAACCAGCAGCGTCTGGTTCAACAAGGACCAAACCGGTGACTCGTAGGATAGATAACCTAACATGGAGATGACCAAAATCTCATTACGGTACTCAGCAGCAATGTGAAAATCAAATTCACCCTGGAGATTGGTAATGGTGCCGATGGACTTACCCCTGATCCAAACAGAAGCGAATGAAAGCGGCTCCCGCGTCGCTTTATCGATTACCTTGCCGGAAACGGTAATTTTCTGGGCATGCATGGTACCCAGCAAAAAAAAGAACAGTCCTGCAAAAAGAAAGCATTTCATGAGCGGGTCAATGAACAGATGACTTAAAGATAATGTTTTGGGAGTAACCCATTGCACGGCCAAATAAGCTCATTTGCCGCGCATTTCAACATTTGGGCGTCTTTAATTGAGAATCGTTAATTTTAACATACAATTTATAAAGATTGAAATGGACTGATTACATACCGAAAATCTGGAAAAGGGCCTACCTTCTTATCTGCATCTGGTATGCAATCAACTTTGCCGTAAGCGCTTTTTTTGAATGGAAATTTGTCAACCCTTCATCGTACGTCCTGTGGAATGGGTTCTTTTTATTTGAGGCCCTCTGCATTTTTATCATCCTCATATTCTTGTGGTCGCATTTGCTGGCCTACTTCAAGCCTGTTGTGCAGATAACAGGTCATATCGCCGGTTTGATTTTCTTCTTTCTTGTGATGGGTACATTGTCCTATTACTTTACCGATTACATGGATGGCCTGGTCTACTTCGAGCACTGGAAGGAATACATGCTGGGATTGATGAGTTGGGACGCCTTGCGTTTTTATGATCAATACATCATCACGGCAGGGGTGTACTACGTCATCCGTTATTTTCAGGGCCTCCAGCGAAAGGAGCAGGAGAAGAACGAGTTGGCGTTAAAAAACAAGGAAATGCAAATTTCATTGCTCAAGTCGCAAATCAATCCACACTTTTTATTCAACACACTAAACTCGATCAGCACGCTTGTTCACAGCAGCAAGGAGCAAGCGCGCAAAGTGATCACCCAGCTTTCTGATATTTTTCGCTATGCCCTCGACTCGCACAGCGGTGAGATGGTCAAGCTGGTGCATGAAATCAATTTCATTGAAAATTATATCCGGATCCAGCAGGTACGTTTTGGAGACCGGCTCCGTTTTATAAAGCATATTGAGCCCTCCTGTCTGAGCATCAGCGTTCCACCGATGATTTTGCAGCCACTGGTCGAAAACTCGGTGAAATATGGGATTGCGCCAAAAGATGAGGGCGGTACCATCATCCTGACAGTAAGGCGATCCGGCAATATCATTTTTTTTGAGGTGAAGGATGATGGCCTTGGCACCACCGCAAAAAAAGTGATGGATGGAAGCTCGAACGGCGTCGGCATGGCCAATACGGACTTGCGACTTAAGAGTTACTTTGGCCCGCAATCAGGCCTTCGGGTCCAGGCTACCGAAAAAGGGTATTCCGTGAATTTTTTTATCGAGACGGAAGAAGAGTCTCAACCAACAATTGAAACTGAACTAGAAAACCAACCTGTATGAATACCACGTGTTTGATTATCGATGATGAGAAACTGGCCCGCGACCTATTGCGCGAATATTTGGAATCATTTCCGCAAATTGAGGTGATTGGAGAGTGTGCAAAGGGAAGCGAAGCCGTAGAAAAAATAAATAAACTTAAACCGGATTTGATTTTCCTTGATGTTCAGATGCCTGGCATGACAGGCTTTGATGTGCTTGATGAAATTGATCATGAACCCTACGTCATTTTCACGACTGCTTATGACCAGTATGCGATACGTGCATTTGAAAAAAATGCTGTGGACTATTTGTTAAAACCCCTCGATGAGGAGCGTTTTACATTGGCGGTCAACCGTGCATTGAAACGCAGAAAGACCGAGCAAGGCAATCTGGAAGAACTGCTCCGCGGCATCCGGGCTGAGGGGAAGAACTCTTTTGAGTCACACATCTTTGTCCAAAAGTCTGAGAAGCTGTTCAACTTACCAGTCGAGGAAATTATTTTTCTGGAGGCATCCGGGGACTATACGATTATTACCACAAAAAGCGATCAATTTGTAAGTTCATCAGGAATTGGCAAGCTGGAAGAAATCCTCAACCCGGATTCTTTTATCCGAATTCACCGTTCTACCATTATCAATCTCAATTTTTTGAAAGAGATCGAGCGGCATTTTAACGGAGGTATGGTGGTGAAGATGCAGAACGGAAAGAGCTTCCCGGTAAGTCGTACTTATGCCAAGGTGATACGGAAGAAAGTGGTTTGATGCTTATTATTCGGAAAGCCAGTGTGCATTCTGAAGCATGTTCATTACGTCCCGTGAAAAACGCGGTTCATCTCTCCTGCCATTGCAAAGAATGACAAACAAGATTTGTTGATCTGGCAGATGAACATAATTGCAGATAAACCCGCCCTGATCTCCATGATGCTCTACTGTCTTGAAGCCATCGGAGGTCTGATTAATTTCCCATGACCAGCCCCGCTTCGGCGGGACCGAGTCTGACCAATGGGGTGGGTTGAATACGGTCCACGACTGTGCAATAGCCGCCGGCTGAAGAAAGACGGCCTTGCGCAAGGCTTGTTCATACAGGGCCATTTCTTCAATCGAACTCCAAACACCGCCATTGCCAGCCGCCGCAAATGTAGGTTCTTCGCCATAGTCATCCTCGCGCCACCGGCCGTGGACCCTGGCATAGCCGTGCGATACTCCCTTTTCCGGATACGGTCCATCGGTGATCGTACTGGTGATCATTCCCGAAGGCTTGAAAATATTTTCTGAAATAAATTGTTGCCACTTCATGCCGCTGACCTGCTCAACGATGAGTGCAAGGGCATTGAATGCCGGATTGGAGTACTCAAATTTTTCGCCTGGCTCAAAAACCAGCGTCTCCGTTTGGGTTACAGGATACCAATTCGCAGCATCTTTGGCCGTGAGATAGAAGACACTGTCGGCGCTCACATGCCGGTTGTCGGGCAAGCCGGAGGTGTGCGAAAGTAAATGCTTGATCTTGACTTTTTTTGCGATGATCTTGTTTCTGAAGTTCGGGAAGTACTTGTAAAGACTGTCTTCAACCGAAAGTTTGCCGCGTTCCTGAAGTATCAGAATCGCGTTGGCGACAAAAGTTTTTGATATCGAACCCAGGTTGAAGAGTGTTCTTTCTGAGATAAGTTCTTTTTTGTCAAGATCCGCCAAACCATAGCCCTTTGAAAATACGACGCTGTCCCCTTTCGCAATCAGTACCGCGCCACCGGGTTCATTCAAAGGGAATTCCTTTGAAAAATAATCGTCGAGCTTATGTGCTAGTTCTTGCTGTTTACTTTCTTTCGGAGTGCACCCCAACAGACACAGCACGGGGAAAAGGATAGCGTTATATCTTGCGATCAAGCTAAAGAGCCCTGCCACCGTCGAGTGGCAGGACTTGCATTGTCTCTCGTATTCGTTGGTTCGGATTACCACCCGATTCCATAATCTTCGCCGTGATTGCTTGAACCTCCCCAAAAGGTCCCATGTTTCCAATCAAAGAAAATGGCGTTGATAGGGCCGGAAGTACGGTCATCATAGTAAATCTTGTAACCCATGGATGCCAATTCCTTTCGCACCCAGGGTGACATGCTGTCGTTGAGCAATAGGGAACCGGGTTTAGGTTTTCGATCTTCGCCGCCCAATGACAAGTAAAGTTGATCCGTATTAAAGTTAGGAGCTTCTGTTGCTTCTTGCACTGTCATTCCAAATTCCACCATGTCTAAAAAGAATTGCAACAAATTCTGGTCTTGCGTATCGGCGCCTTGCACGGCAAAAGCGACAAATGGTTTGCCTTCTTTTATCGCAAGCGTTGGCGTGAGTGTTACACGGGGACGTTTCCCCGGCTCCACCACGTTGAAGGGGTTCAGCTTTTTATCCAGGACAAAACTTTGCATGCGCTGGCTCATACCCATCCCCGTCTTACCTGCAATGCACGATGGAATCCAACCTCCGCTGGGTGTTACCGATACAACCCAACCTTCCTCATCGGCGGCCTC